>JAHJQU010000418.1 GCA_018819005.1 Pseudomonadota bacterium
ACCCGGATCAACTTCCTCTTTTAGTCACTGAAGATCCTGAGAATGTTCCAAAGGACACTCTCATAAATGAGAATGAAAAAATTAACTTGACTTGAAACTCTTTAAGCCGTTATTTTATTAGACAAGGTCGTCATTCCTGTGAAAACGGGAATCCAGATTCTTCTGTAAGAAGTCATGCGATACGGGCGGTTAACTCAGCGGGAGAGTGCTACCTTCACACGGTAGAAGTCACTGGTTCAAACCCAGTACCGCCTACCAGAAATATCAAGGGGTTAGCCATTTATGGTTAGTCCCTTTTTTTTCGGTTGAGACCAAATTGTGACCGGTTGCCTGAAAAATGTTTCGTCCGGTTGATGCATCCTTCATGTAAGGGAGGATACAGCAATTTTTATAGGCATCCGCTCTTTCAAAGGATAATCATCACGGTTCTACCCGCGAGCAATTCGGGATAGGATGGAGATGTTCTAATTTCCTTGACACGCAAGCGTCTCCCCGTTACACTCCGACCGCTGAAAAAGCTGTAAAAGCAATCGATTATCAAATAAAAAACTTCGCAATATCCATCTATGAATGATTTCAAAGGGAAACCGGGATTAAGCCCTTCATCGGCTGGATCAATGCAGTTATTGCATGTCATTACTGCCCTGAACCTGATCAGGATGAATCTTGGAATGTACCCGCCCGGCCACTCTCGAATCACTGAAAGCGTTGATTATGCATTTGATTTGACACAGAAGATCCTTCAGGGGAAGGTCGAATTATTCATCGGTTTTGCCGGAGATACAATAACGTTCGGTGAAACCGCACCGGATAAAGAGAAAAATAATTCCGTTTTCAGGGATTATGCTCACTGCCTGAACAATCTCCGTATTGTCTCTTTCACCGTGGACCACAACCTGAACAAGAAAGACCTGCTTGAGTTCAATCGCATTTTGACTTCCAAACCGGCCGATATCTGGGCAATGGGAAAAATCGAATCGGTATTTTCCCGTACCGGTATCAAAGGTATCAAGGTAAAGGTCATCGATGCGGATTACTTTCGTCTGGAGGAGAAAAAGGAGATCATCCCGACCAAGGTCGATCAAAAGGCAACAGATGATCTTTTCTGGCAGGAATTCTTTGCCGGTCAGAAGTCAGAAGAGTTAAAGAAGAGTCAAAGCGACGGCATCCCGACAGATCAGCAAAAAACGGACCCGGTTGAGGCCGTCAGTTTTCTCAACCAACAGCGAGAAGACTGGCCTTCGGCCGTCGTCAGTTATGAGAAGATGCTCAATGAATATTTTTCTGAAATACCTAAAAGAAAACCTATAAGTTCCGAAAAGTATGCAACACTGATCGGCGTCAACTCCCTTGTCAATGATCTCAATCCCGGATTAAAAAATCAACTGATCGACGTCGTGGAGCGGCAGTTCAATCTTCACTCCGATACAGCGCTCGTTGAGGAGAATTTGAAGTGCTTTTCCGATGACATATTCATAGATATTCTCCGTCGGACAAACGAAAGAGGGGCTCAGATCTCTCCCGCTCTCGTCAATCTCCTCAAAAAAATGACCGGCATCCCCGAAACAACTGTCCCAATAGACGGGCAAAAGGGAAAGGATTTTTCATCCGAGGATATGGAAACCCTTTTCAAACGCGAAAAATATGAGAACTATGTCTCCGAAGACTACGACAGGTTATTGAAAAAGGCGGCAGGAACCTCCTCTTCCGGCGAAGATATCGATAAATCTCAATTCCCTCTCCACAAATACTTAAAAACCCTCACCCATGAACATGTCGATTTCCAGATCTGTCAATTGCTCCATTGCATAATCGACGAGGCATCGGAAGAATACTACCTATCATATTCCGAGAAACTGAAGAGGTCCATACCTGAACTTCTCAAGGCGGGTCGATTCTCATTTCTGATAACCGTTATGGAGACCCTGCGCCGGCATGCAATTGAAAAACCCGTCGAAATTATTCGCCAGAAAGCGCTATCCCTTCTTGGCTCCCTCTCGGAAAAGGAAACCATCGCCAGGTATGTTGCACCATTTATCCTCAAAGGAACAGAGGAACCCGCTGTGCTGACTCAATTTCTAATCTCCAGCAGTGTGCAGAACCTCTCCTGGCTTTTCGCTCTTTACCTTGATCCGAAGGTGCCTTTGTCGGCAACGATCATCGAGATCATGAAAGGATTTGGAAGAGGCGCGACCGAGGAAGCTGTAAAACGGTTGCCTGACCAGGATACGCAGACGATCATCCGTTTACTGACGTTTATCCGCGAAATGGACGACAGCTCCGTTGCGTCATCACTAAGGAATCTCTTTCATCATGAGGATTGGCCGGTGAGGAGAGAGGTCATCAAGACGCTTATTCAGTTTAATGATCCTGCTGTCATCGAACTTTTGCAAAAAAGCTTGAAGGCCAAAGATTATAATGAGGTTCTGGAGGCCGTGGGACTGTCCTGCAGCTACCGGGTCGGTGATTTGCTGAAGAATTTGACATCTATGCTCAAGACCTTTATCATTCTTGAGAAAGATACAATGCTTAATGAATGGATTGTCGGCGAACTTGTGAAAACAGGACATCCGTCGGTCATCCCTCATCTGGAGAGAATTGCAGCAACATGGTTCACCTTCTCCCCAAAATATCTTTCCAGGATGAAAGTCACACTCTACAGGAATCTCCACCATTTTCCGAAAAATCAGATACTGGAGCTTCTGCAAAAAGGGAACAGATCCCGCAATGAAGAGATCAGGACGATCTCAGCAAAAATTTTAAAAGCAAGGATTAGAAAATGAGTTCCGCAGAGTTTCAAAAATTGATGAGTAAAATGGTGCCCCAGTTCACGGCGGCCGTTCAGAATGCCGGTATCTATCCGGACAACCATCCACAGTCCCTTTCCTATATCCAGGAGACCTATCACGTACTGGAGGAGCTGTTTGAAGTGAAAGGGAAAATAACCCTCCTTCTGATCGGTGACAGCCTCATGGTAGATAATCGGCCTCTGACTATTACCGGCTCCTGTGAGACGGCCTTTGCCCAGATCCTTAGAAATAATGCGATAGAGCGTGTGACCTTCATCAAAGGTCTTACCCTTCTCCAGCTTAAGGAATTTATCAGAAACCTGTCTTCGGCAAGTGTTTCGGACATGCCTTCAATACGATATATCAAGTTCGGAAAGCTCGAGATCAAGGACCATGAGGATTTGGACAAAGACCATGACGATTCATACGCAGCGGAGATCGACACGATCCACGACATGGAAGAAAAGACCACGGATGAGAGGATTAAAAACATCTACCGGGACACCCTGGGCGGGGGAAAAATCAATCTGGAAGACACAACCGAGATTATCCGTCTTTTCACGGACAATATTCACAGGGAGGCGAATCCTCTTCAGCTTCTCGCGAAAACAAAATCGAACGACGAATACACGTTCACCCACACGACCAATGTCGGCATCCTGACGCTGTTTTTCGCCGAACATCTCGGATTTAAAGGGTCTTACCTCAACGATATCGGAGTGGCAGCCATTCTCCATGATACAGGTAAGATAAAGACCCCCGACAAGGTCCTTTCAAAACCGGGGCCTCTTACATCCGACGAGCGGGAGGCGATGGAAACGCATGCTATCAAGGGCGCTATCAACCTGATGGAACAGGCAAATATACCCAATATTGCCGTTCTTGCCGCTTTCGAACATCACATGAAATATGACGGCACCGGTTATCCCCGCACCAAGGGCAAATGGGAGCAGAATATCGTAAGTCAGATGATTTCTGTCGCTGACGTGTATGATGCGCTGCGGACGACGCGGCCGTACCGGCAGGATCCCGTACCGATGGACCAGATTATCCAGATCTTCATAAGTGGAAGCGGTACAGCTTTTAATCCCTACCTCGTCGAACGATTTCTGGACCTGATCGATAAATAAAATCGGTGCCATTGCCGGGTTATCCGAAAAGCAACAGGGAGTTGTCAGAAATGACCTCGCCGCAAAAGTCCGCGAGGCTCTAGAGAGAGGTATAAAAGATTAACGGGTTACAGCCTTAGCCTTTTTTGTGCGGGGATACTTTCAATAAGCCTGAAATACTTCTGAACTCCAGGAACAGTCTCTCCCCGTTGCTCGATGTTCGTTTCGCTTATTGGACCGATATTCCCGGAAGCATATTTCAGATAGGGGATTTTGTCTGGATCTATCCCCATGATCCTGGCACAGGTAGCATCAACAGCCGTAGAGTTAAGTCCCATGATTATTACATTCGAACGGACCGGGTCACCCATGATCGGACCATCACCTTCCATGCCGACAATTCCATCAACAATGGCAAGCGATGGCTTGAGTGTGGCGTTGATGTCATAGATGCACTCATCGATGCCGGCCCAGTGCAGCAAATTTTTGGGCCAGCCGTAAACGATTCCCGGCATGACGCCAAACATATTTTTCATGGACAGTGTCACTCCTGCCCAGTGGTGAGTTTTCATTTTGGCCATTGATACAATGATGTCGGCTTTGTAAACCTCTTCAGGGAAATAGAAATATTCCAATTGAGATGTCTGTCCCAGATTTTTAGCTCTTACGACTGAACTCTCGTTCAAATCCACAAAAGGAATTTTGTCTTCATATAATATATCTGCAAGCCCCGATTCTTCGAGATCCATAAACGAATCACGTCCATGTCCTGATGCCTCGGCAACAAATACTTCATCCGCACCCATACTCAAAAACGCTTCAACGGCCCCTCGGATGACTAACGGGTGAGTATATAAATGCTCAAGATGCTTTTGAGGATTAACCAGGTTTGGCTTCAAAAGAATTTTTTTACCCTTTATCCCCTCCGCGTGTATCCCGAGTTCCCTGAATCCGGAAAGAATTATCCCGCGGATATCCTGATTATAGCCGGACACCGAGGCGATAAAAGCTGAAGCTCTGAGTTCTCTGTTTCCTGTAAAATACCCCGGTATGATACCCTCTGCGACAGCACCAGCGGCTGTCACAGCGCCGGCTACTGCCGCAGCACCAGCAACCTTCAAAAACTTTCGTCTTGTCCAGATTGCATGTGAATTTTCTATCACCCGATGCTTATCTTCCATTCCCATTACCTTCCAACTTTTGAGATCTCCGGCAAATTATGACGGCATTATAAACCCTGAAAGATTACCTTCCGTATTATATGCAATTACCAACTTCGAGAGCAGCGAAGTATCATAATGGCCGTATCTCTGCTGCAAAGATAAAGAGTTCAAAATGCGCTCGCGGTTATCTTTTATTTTAACGGCCCATGCCATGAGACCGAAAAGCCCCCAACAGAGTGAAATCGGTGTTTTCAAGATTGATATTTCCTTCCCGAGGTAATCAATGCTTTTCGCAATTTCAGAATGGTGAACAAAACCCGACAATGCACAGAGTGCCTGACCGGTGTGTTCCGGCGTAGGAGAGAGTTCCTGGTTGAATACCACGGTATTACCATAGTTCCATCCACCGGCGGGGAGCTTTCTGTCTAGAATCATTCGTACCGCTTCCTGGACGCGGTCGTGACCCGCGTTGCCGGTTGCCTTCAATGCGAGGATCGCCATGGATGTCGGCTCAATCCATGAATGCGCTTTTGCAATCCAGGGCCACCCCCGTATTGCGGTATCATGTCCGGTAGGAGAATCTTTCTCCCTGGGAAAGTGAAGGCCCGATGTTTTGACCAGAAATTTGGTTGCACGCTTAATTTCATTTTCGAACCCCCCGGTGCTTTTCCATGCCAGAACAGCCAGCGCGGTGGGCCAATACACATTATCCAAATCTTCAGCTACTGGTATGCGGCCATCATTAAGTTGACTCGCAGCAAGACGATTGCACGAATTTTCAACTAAGTCCCGATAGATATTACCTGTAGTCAGAGCAATGATGCTCCATGCGGTCACGTCAGGCCGGAACTCGCCATTTTGCCGCTGGGCAAATCCTCCTCCTTTCAACGACCGGCTCACAATCATCTCAATGCTTTTGGGGATTAGTCTATCCGAATCCATATTTATTCCTGACAGACGCTAATCTTTGTCAATTTTTCTGTCAATATAAATATCCTTGGAATTATGCAGATATCAGGGATATATCGAAAATATGCCGTTGACACATAAAGCTGTTCATCTTATGCTTATTATTAAAAGAGATTAGGAACCCGACATCATGAAAAGCAAAACCATATATCAAAAGATTTTTTTAACCGCGGCCTCTTTTTTTCTCGTGTGTTTTCTTCTCCAGTGTTCTTTTCAGAAAGTGGCTTTATGGGACAGCGGTGAAAAAGAATCGGGGCGTTTTTATTACGAACTTGAAGCAATAGTCTCACGAGTGGAGGCAACTCCGAAAAAGGCCTCCCCTTCCGATGGCACACTGCTCATAACCTATCCCTACAACGGTTCTATCTTTCCTCCGGAGATTGCTTCCCCGACGGTCACATGGACCGATGAAAATCCACGATCCCGGTTCTGGCTCGTTTCCTTTAAGTTTGAGGATGGGCGAAAACCCATTTTTATTCTAACAAATATGAGGTCATGGATGCCCGAAAGAAAAACATGGGAAATCATCAAAGATCATTCAAAGGAAAAGAAGGCAATTCTTTCCGTTTACAGTCTCACGGACAGAGAATCTGGGATTGTTTTATCCGAACACGCCATCTCCATAGGAACATCCACAGACCCTGTGGGCGATTCCGTTTTTTTTCGTCAGATTCCTCTCCCTTTTGCTGTTGCAAGCAAGAGCTTCGAGAAGACCAGATGGCGCCTCGGCGACATTTCCTCTTACGGAAAACCGGCTACCGTCATGGATGGGATATCCGTCTGCGCCAGTTGCCATGCCTTTTCTTCCGACGGGAAATGGCTGAGCATGGAATATAATTATGGGAACGACAACGGCGCCCAGTTTATTACGCCAGTCCGCAAAGAAATCATTCTTAAGAAAGAGGATTTTTTTACCTGGAGCGATTTTCCAAGGAAAGGCGTCATACCTCCGACACGAGGACTTTTTGGCCGAATGTCCCCAACGGGCCGATATGCGGCCGCATCGGTTAACGAGATTTCTTATGCCGTGGTGATGAACGACCTCGCGTATTCCCAACTTTTTTTCCCTACATTCGGTGTTATCGCCATATATGACTCAGGCAGCGGTTCAATACAACTTCTTCCCGGCGCCAGCGATTACAGCTATGTCCAGGCGAACCCGACCTGGAGCCCCGACGAGAAAGACCTTCTCTTCTGCAGGGCAAAGACTAAAAATGAACTGCACAGTGACATCCGGAATGTTTCTACAGTATTTGAGAACAGAAGTATTCACCAGTTGAACGAACTTTACAACATCCGGTTCGATCTTTATCGAATTCCATTTAATAAAGGGCATGGGGGGATCGCAGAACCCCTTGAAGGAGCATCGGACAATGGCATGAGCAATTACTTCCCCCGCTACTCTCCGGATGGAAACTGGATAGTTTATACCCGGAGCCGCTCGGGGATCATGCTCCAGCCGGACAGCGAGCTCTGGATCATTCCCGCCGCAGGAGGGGAGGCAAGGCGGATGCAGTGTAACCGAAACTTTTTCAATTCATGGCACAGCTGGTCGTCCAGCGGTCGATGGCTCCTGTTCAGTTCCAAGGCTAACGGACCCTATACAGAAATTTTTCTTACCCATGTGGATGAGAAAGGAAAAGACGCACCGCCCGTCCTCCTCTCACGTTTCAACGATCCGGGTTATGCGGCAAACGTTCCTGAATTTGTTCCCATCCATGCCGATGCGATCCGGAGTATAAGGATTTTAGATCCCTAAACCGATTATTACTATTCTATCAGATTTTGATAAACTAGTTGGAAGTCAAAGTTCATACGGCAAAGTAAAAAGCTCATTATGCTAGGCGCGCGAATCTTGAGGAATGAAGCGTACTAATTGGTACGCTGCAATGACGAAAGATGAAGCGCAACACAGCAGAATGACTTTTTACGAAGCCGTCAGATTTATTTTAAATTACAGTCGAGCCTTTCGGGAGCCACATCAATAACCTCGAGCTTACCGTTACCGATTTTTTTCCCGTCCAGAACTTCCGCAAGCTCATCGCTTGTCCCTTTGTAAAGGAGATCGAGCACAAGAACGCCGCCGGTTTTATTCCACCCTTCTTTTTTACTGCTTGCAACTTTCTCCATCTTTTCAACGGTTGCAATAACCATTTTTGAGTCCTGGAAAGATTTCACACCTGTTATATGCAGCTTAAGAGGAGATCCATTGTTGAGAAAACCCTGGAAAGAATTTGTTATGGCATCTACCAGGTATTCATCCACAGCCTTCCGGACAGTCATCTGTATGGCATTTGTAGCCCCGGTTAGAGGGCTGATATGGGCTGAAACACCGTTCTTCACGACAGAACCCAAAACAAGTCCTGTCTGTGTCTGGATCACTTTTAATTGGAGACTTGCCTGTATCGATTTTAACCCTGAACCGGGATAGGCTTCTCCGGCATCCTGGGCAACCGCCTTTCCGACAATAACATACTGAGCCCCGAACTTGAGCCCGAGAGCCTTTGCTGCGTTTGCGTTCCCAGCCAGCGCCTGCCTTCCCTGGTTATTATGCATGACAGCATCGACCTGAGACTTGTCCACAAGCTCAAACCCTTTGGCGCCAAGCATTGAAGACATTTCGGTTGAAGCAATGCCCATTCCAAGATTGTCCATGCTCTTATAATCCTCTTCGACAAGAACCATCAGTTTCGGACGTTCCATACTCTCAAGGAGAATCTTCATCGCGATAAGGTCATCTTTGATTTTATCAAGTGAAACCGTTGCGCTCACAAAGATCCTGAAAAGATCGCCCTCTTTTTTTTCCTTTAAAACTGAAAATCTTTTTATATAGCCCTGGGTTTTGGAAAATATCTTGTCTTTTTTCAGTTCAAAATTCTCAACCTCTGTCTGTGAGTTGATAAAGACACCTACCGCCTGCTCGACAGCCGAACGCTGGGCCTGGCGTATGGCGTCTTCTCTCGAAATCTGGCTTATGCCTTCAGTCTCGATCGTCCTGTCTTCGGCAAAAGCGCCGTTCCCAAAGATCAGCAAACCTGCCAATACAGATATAAGCAGAAAAAATGGCTTTTTCATCACTCTAAACCTTTCACGTTATCAACCTGCGCCTTATATGCAGGGTCAAGTTCAATGCTTTTTGAAAACAATTTTTTTGCTTCTTTCTTATCTCCCCGGTCCAATGCATCAAGTCCCTTCGAAAAATAAAGGGCGGCATTAATATCCCCCACACTCTTAACGTGGGGAGGCTTAAATGCCACTTTCATTGATCTTGCTATCTTTCCGGCAAGATCCATGGCTAAATTCATTATACCGCCGCTATCTCCCGCAATGGATTCCGCCATCACCACTTCGCTTGTTTCAACTTTTATGATTCTGGCATCCATACGAACCTGATTTCCAAGCACCATGAAAGAACCAAAAACAATTGATTGCGCTCCGAGTATTTTGCCGGCTCTTACCGCGGTTGACTGGTCAACGCTTCCGCTCTGGCTCAGTGCAATCTCTTTTAACAGGGCCTGAATTTTATCCCTTTCAATAAGCTGAAGCGATGTGCTGCTGTTTTTAAGATCGGTAATAAGCATGGCCGAAAGACCTTTGCTTAAAGGCGCAAACTTTTCAGGATCGGTGACGGAGTTGTTTTCAAAAGGCAGAACAGCCATTGTTTTCGGGGCCTGGTCAACAACAGCCCCCGACACGTCCTTTACCTTGATATCTTCCTTCGGGACTCCTGCACATCCTGCAAAAAGTATAATAACAGCAAGAACAATCGTTAGGGCAAGCATGCTAAATCTATTCATTAAAGATTCCTTCGTATTAAATTTGTCAGGCAATATATTCATCGTATCACTTGAGCCCTCAAATCCTTGATTCCTTGATCTCTTGGATCCTTGACCACCAACAAAATTATAGATGATCCTTATATTTTGTTATGGCCTTTCCATTAAATCTGAAATTATTCTCTTAATGGCCTCCGCCTCCGCCTTTGGCTCCATCCGCAGCAGCTTTATCGGCCGCTGCCTGAGAAGCCTCGGCTGTGGTTAATCCTGCTTCAGAAACTGCTGAAAATTGGGCGCCTGACATGCCTGATACGGCGCTCACACCCGGAGAACCTGCTCCGGGACATGAATCAGCCCCCTTCTGTGCAAGGATAAACAGAGGATCTTCCTTCAGGGCCATAGCAAAAAAGTTTTTTGCTTCTTTCCAATTTCCGGCATCAATGGCATCAAGAGCATTCCCATAATAAATCAGGGCATTATATACTTTTGTATGCGGAACGCCGATTGCTTTGCTTTCATCATCGGACAAAGTAATTCCAAGAATTTTGGCGGTATCTCTTACTATAATCATCGGAAGCTCAAAAAATTTATCTTTATCAACAGAAGCAGAAGCTGATCCCATAACATTTCCTTTCCCTGAGGAAGCCAGGGTAGTTACAGCTCTTATGCTTCCGGAAGAAAGGTTTCCGACTATCATGTTTTCAGCCCCGAGAAGCTTGCCAACTCTGGGAGCAGTTTTCGGATCCACTATACCCGTCTGCCCTAGTTTCATCTCTTCCAGCAAAGCCTGTAACCTGACCCTTTCGATGACCTTGACGGATTTAATCTTTGAAAGATCAGTTATTACCATAGATGCAAGCCCTTTCTGGAAAGCGCGAAGGCTCTTATCCAGTGAAAGATCCTGATAATAACAAACGGCAACAGTGTTTGAATTCGGTTTCAACGCCGCCAGATTTTTTTCTTCAGACAGGGCCTTTGCAGCAGCTTTGTGGCTATGAGCAATCGGGAGAAGTGTAATCTGCCGCCTGATTTCTCCTTCTATGAAGGGCTGAGTACTGTTTCTATATCCCTGCCATGCCTCTAATGCTTTTTCATAATTCTCTTTGTTCAGCCAGGCAAGTCCTATGTAATATGTCGAATATGGCTCCCCCGGTTCATTTTTTAAAGCTGTTTGAAATTCAGCAATGGCTTCATCAAGGCGACCCGTCTTTAAATACGCAAACCCGAGCTTGCTGTGTCCGATAGCAGAATCAGGCTGTTTTGCAAGATACTCTTTATAAAGCGGTATAGCTTCATCATATTTTTTTGCCCCTATCTTAAGTTCTGCTTTTGTCAACTCAGCCAGACCTCCACAACCGATAAAAAATATAAGGCCTGCTATAAGAAGTCCATATTTAATTTTTTTACTGTTTACCATTGCTGTCTCCCTCCCATACTTAAATTAAATGAAATTTGCTTATTATGACTTGATGCACGCATCGCATTAATCGGCTTTTATGTCAAGTTTAACCAGGCAATCCATTTTGTTAAGGGTATCTCGATGCTCTTTAAGGCATCGGCTGATCATATCAGATCAATCGATGATGACAGATTAATCGTCAATACACCGGCCCGCTAGGTGTATAGGTCTCCTGATAAACGGGTTCAATGGTCCCACTATCCGGAACCACACCCTCAAGGTTTACTCCACCGCTGCCAATCGCACCTACATCAACTCCGAGATTATCCGCCCCGATGTATCCGCTTTCTGATAGAACCTCAGGAGCAGATGCATTGACAACAGCCTGAGAACCTTCCGCTGCGCTCACAGCCGCTTCAATTCTGCCTGAAAGCCGGGCGCCTGACATGCCAGAAAGAGAGTTTAAACTTGGAGAATTCATGTCTGGACAGGTATCCGCGCCTTCCTTTGCAAGGGCAAATCCAGGGTCTTCCTTATATGCCATGTTGAAAAACTCATTTGCTTCTTTCCATTTTCCGGCATCAAGGGCATCAAGGGCTTCTCCAAAATAAACCAGAGCCTTGTAAACTTTCGTATGCGGAACTCCGATTGCTTTTTTCTCTTCATCGGTAAGGACCACTCCCATGATATTGGCAGTCTCCCTTACAATAGCCATAGGGAGTTCAAAGAACTTTTCCTTATCAACAGAAACAGATGCGCTGCCCAAGACACCGCCTTTATCAGATGAAGCAAGGGCAGTCACGGCTTTTATGCTCCCCAACGCCAGGCTTCCGAAAACTATATTTTGAGCCCCAAGAAGCCTTCCCAACCTTGGAGCTGTTTTGGAATCAACAAGACCTGTCTGCCCGAGTTTCATCTCCTCCAAGAGCGCCTGCAGCCTGATTCTCTCGACCACCTTGATGGAATTTATCTTTGTTAAATCTGAAATTATCATCGCCGCAAGCCCTTTCTGGAATGCCCGCAGGCTCTTGTCAGGAGAAAGATCCTGATAATAACAAACGGCAATGGTGTTCGGATCCGGTTTAACTGTTGCAAGTTTTTTCTCTTCTGCTACAGCTTTTGCGGCAAATTTACGGCTTTGGGCAAT
Source organism: Pseudomonadota bacterium (assembly GCA_018819005.1). Taxonomy (GTDB): domain Bacteria; phylum Desulfobacterota; class Desulfobacteria; order Desulfobacterales; family RPRI01; genus RPRI01. The sequence goes on from JAHJQU010000418.1 coordinate 12,353, forward strand.
CTGGATGAGGGTAAGGTGCCGCTCTATCTCTTCTTCAACCTGAGGATTGATCTTGTTTCTGTAACTCTTCCATATCTGTATGGTTTTTTCAAAATCTTCCTTATTCAGATATGCAAGTCCAAGATAGTATATCGAGAATGGATCACCCGGTTCCTTTTTTAAAGCGGCCTCAAACTCGGCAACGGCTTCGTTAACCCGGCCTGTTTTCAAATACCAGAATCCAAGTTTGCTCGGTGACTTTTTTGCATCTGGACTTGCGGCAAGATATTCTCCAGTAAAAGGTATTGCTCCGATATTTTTTTCTGTTTCCCGATTCAGTTCAGCCTTTGTTGAAACGCCCCCTCCTCCGCAGCCGGACAATAGTGAAACAGTTACCAGCAAAATTATGTTAATAATTTTTTTTAGATACATTTATGTATTGATGGGCTCGTAAAATGTCGAATTTCAGACGGCAAAGTAAAAAGCTCATTATGCAAGGCGCACGAATCTTGAGGAATGAATCGTACTTGCTGGTACGCTGCAATGATTCACCCTGTTGAATCAGCTCTGCTGTCTCGCGCAGCGAGAATTCAACAGGGCGGGGACGAAGTGCAACACAGCAGAATGACTTTTTACGAAGCCGTCAGTATTGTTTGTCTTTTTTTCCGATAAGATTATGTTTTGCTTTTTTACACTCACATTAGATTATTATCAAGTGCAAAAATCTCAAAATGTTTGTATCAAATTTCATATATACCGAAGCTCCCAGCCGTAAGCTGTTGGGTATATTCCGAAAGGACTTTATCTCTGTTTTTGATTCGCTCGCTTACCCCGACATGGCTCTCGATCAGATGTTAAGCAAATATCTCATTACGAAAGCAAGATGGCCATATTATATGGACCTGAAAAAAGTTTTGAACAAATACACAGTAATATGTTAACAATAGAGAAAAACTTCATACACGTTTTCAGGGAGCAGATCATGAAATCAGGATTCAACTTCTTGTCGGATCGGACCGTTCGTCTTAAACTAATCGTATTATTAACTGTTTCTATTTTATTTTTTCCGGCTTTTTCTTCGAGCATCGAGGATGACAGATTTTTTCCGTTTATTGAAACCTATCCTTATGGAAAGATAGACTGGGATAGCGGAATTATATACGGCATAGGGAGAGGATATCTCCATTTAAATAAAAATTCAGAAAGCATTGCTCTCAGGGCAGCCCAGGTGGTAGCTGCCGGAAATATCCTGAAAGTTGCCGCAGGAGTTCGGCTTGATGACCGGCGTACACTTGAGGCTCTCGGGAAAGACCGTGTAGTCATTGAGCTGAAAGCGCTGGTTCGTTACAGGGTACATAAAACGGAATTCATAAAAGATGTCAAGCAGCCCTATTACGAAATCACATTAAGCGCTCCTCTTACAGGCGTTGAAGGATTGACCTCTATGCTTATAACAAAATTAAAGACAGTCCCGCTGGATTGGCTTAACCTCCCTAAACCTTCCGATGAATCGGTCCTGGATGATGAAGAAAAACCATGGCTTGTACTTGACGCCCGTGATCTTCCTAAAAAAGGCCTGGTCAAGCCGGCTATTTTTCCCAAGATAATCAGCGAAACAGGTGAAACGCTTTACGAAACAAGCAAAGTTGATGAATCGGCTCTGGTAAAAAGAGGTATGGCAAAATATGTTGTTTCTGATGAACCTAAAGAAGGGTTAACCTCCCAAAAAAAATCGATTGATCAGATTCTTGCCGAAGCCGGATTTTCGTTTCTTACCGATGAAGCTATTGCAGGTGATAACGAAAAAAGAACCAGGCGGAAAAATTATATCGTAAAAGACGTAAAAGAGGCGCGGGGGCTTATGAATACAAACCTTTTAATCAGCGATACAGACACCCGGCAGCTTAAATCGGAAGATGCTTCATCCCGGATACTGAAACAATGCCGTGTCATAGTTATTGTTTCAAGCCCCATAGGGGGTGTTGAAGGGAAAATAGACACCTTATTGGCAAAAATATCAGATGGTATCCGCTAAACGACTACATCGCATACAGATATATTGTTCGCTTCTTTTAACCGGCATAGTTGCAGTTGGCGTAGTTTTTTCATACAGCTACGGCCTTTTTAGAATAAGCGACAACTATATATACGATCTTCATATAAAATGGCGGGGAACACAAAAAATATCAGACAAGATAGTACTTGTCTTAATGGATGAAAAAAGTGGCGCGGAGCTTAATAGACACAAAGGAACATGGTCAAGGCGCCAGCTTGGAACAGCTGTTCGCAATCTGAGCAATGCCGGCGCAGAGGTTATTGGTCTCGATATGGTTCTGTCATCTCCGGATCTTGATCCAAAAGCCGATCTGTTTCTCGCAAAAGCAATAAAAGATTCCAACAATGTAGTGCTGTCAAGGGTTTCAGCTTCCCATGCGGGGGAGATTCTGCCCCTCCCCATTTTCGAAGAGGGAATGATAGGCGATGGTTTTATCGACGTGCCTCTTGACGAAGATGAAATATTAAGAAAAATCCGCTTCTTAAATGCAAAGCCGCTTCCGGACGGGAACCTGCAGTTATCTCCGGCTTTCTCCCTGGAACTGGCTAGATCCTTTTACAACATAGACTTTTCCCTCGATTTTTCCGAGAAAGACTATTTTCAAATAGGTTCACAGAACGGCAAGAAATTGAAACTGCCTTATCCGGAACTTATAATCAATTATAAGGGTAATTACACTTTATTTCAGATGATTCCCTACGCCGACGTTGTCATGAACCGTTTTTTAGGCAACAAGGTCAAGGGGAAAATCATTTTGCTGGGAAGCAGTCTTGCAACGCAGAAAGATTTCTTCAGCACTCCGTTCACAAGATTCCAGAGCCCTCTTAAGAATTATAAAGAGAAATTCGGGACCGTAGTTGATGAAGTTCTAGGCGTAAAAGATCCAGGAGTATCCTGCCATGCTTATGCCCTTGAAACAATACTTAGCCAGGAATTCATTAAACATTTATCCGGGAATATTATTATCTTTTTTACGGCAGTACTTGGGATTGCGGGCCTCATTTTTTATATTCCGTCAATAGCTTTTATGTGGGAAGCGCTTATTCTGTTTGCAGGTCTTTTTGGAATAACTGCCTTTTCCCATCTCTTATTTATTAAGAACCTGATCTGGTTGGATATTGCACCATTTCTCTGTATATTAATATGCCAGTTTGTCTTTGGAGTAATGCTTCAGAAAAATTTCGAAAAGAAAAGGACGGCGCATGTAACAAGCCTTTTCGGGCGCTATGTTGCCCCGGGTGTTGTTGACAATATTATCAAAGGAGACATCGATACAACCTTGAAAGGACACAGTCAGGATCTTTCGATCCTCTTTTCAGATCTGAGAAGCTTTACTACTCTGTCTGAAGAGCTTGGCCCAAAAGATACAGGCATTCTGCTGAACACATATTTTGACGCAATGATCCCGATTGTTTTTAAACACAAGGGAACCCTTGATAAACTTATTGGGGACGCGATCATGGCCTTTTTCGGGGCGCCTCTCTCTTTTGCCGACCATCCCGAAAAAGCAGCGGACACAGCGCTTGACATGATAACAGCTCTGAAAAGGCTCAAACTGATGAATGTTCGAGGAATGGACAAATTAAATCTTGGCGTTGGCTTGAATACAGGAACGGTAACCATCGGGAATTTAGGCAGCAATGAGTTCATGGATTACACTATTATTGGAGATGCGGTTAATCTCGCGTCACGTCTTGAAGGTTTAAACAAGATTTACGGTACAAACATTATAGCCGGCGAATTTACCGCTCAAGGCCTCGGCAATAGATTTCTGCTTCGGGAACTTGACATTGTGAGGGTAAAAGGAAAGGAGAATTTCGTCACCATATTTGAGGTGGTGTGTTATGCCGAAAATGTCGATACGCGGATCGTTGAATCTTTGAATATATTTCATGAAGGGCTTTGTGCATACAGAAACAGAAAATGGGAAAGAGCTGAAGAATTATTCAAAAAAACGCTTGAACATAACCCTTCTGACGGACCGTCCGATCTCTATCTGAAAAGAATCGAAAAATTCAGACTCTCCCCTCCTCCCGATAACTGGAACGGCGTAGCCGTATTCGAAAGCAAGTAAGAATTATACGGTCCGGATAACCGCTTCTGCCTCACATTGTTTCACTTAAACAAATCCTCCAGTATCAGCTTCAGATCATGTTTTGATCCGGCCCTTATAACTTCGATATTGTATTCTTTGCCCGCTTCTTCAAGAAAGAGGTTCCGTACTCCGATTATTCCGCCGAAAGAGCCGGCATCCGTGCCGTTAATTCTCAGTATTATATCTCCATTCAGAAAACCCGACTTATCAGCAGGAGCCCCTGGCGCAACAAAGACAATTTCAGGAAAACCATCATCAGTCATCCCGATTAATAAACCGCTTTTGTCTGCCGGAAATTTTCTTTCAAAATCTTTCCCCTTTTCAAGTATCACCTGCTGCCTTTCGTAATCAAGATACACTGTAAAGTGGCGAAGCAGAGAATTCCCTATATTCCCGATAATCTCCCTGCTTATGTTCGACCCTTTACCCTTGTCCAGCGGGATGTTTATCAGCGGATATGAAACTTTATAACCACCCAGTTCAATCGATTTAAACTGTACTGTTTTTTCCCTGTGCTGTCCTCCCAGATCAGCGCTTAACCTGTCAACGCCCCTTAAATTCAAAAAATTATTTTCATCGGCGAAAGGATAATGAAATGATACATCAAAGGCACCAAGATCAAATGTCCATTTTCCAGTATATTTTCCATCCACAACAGCGGGCACACTGAATATTTTATTCCTTAAGGGCGCATCAATGATCCTGCCATCCCCTGTATATTTGAATTTATCCGGATGGTAAAAAGATAAAGTCCTTGCTGCATAATCTATCTTTGTGACAAATCTTGACACAAAATCATGTCCAAGGATCCCGACTATGTCGGAATCGTAAAATCTGCCTGAAAGACCTTTATAGGAAAAGACCTTCTGTGGATTAAATTGTATGTCTCTGACCTTGTACGTCGGCAAGGTAACAAAGGAGAAATCAAAAACACTTGCAATGCCAAATCCTTTAATTTCTCCTTCCGGTTCAAGTCCAAGGCTGGAACCGTAATCGGCGTCAATAATCGACATGCTTGCGCCATTATCAAATAACCATAACCTTGTTTCGGAATTAATCGTTACAGGAATATAAATGCTGTTTTCGATAAATGTAAAAGGAACATTCTCTGAATTCTCTCCGTTTAAAAATACAAAATCTTCAACATCTTTTTGAGGAAGGGCAAAGAGAGCCTTGTCAATTTTCACATTAAAGTCATATTTTACCAACTGCAGGGTTTCTTTCTTTTCCCTTGGAAGAATTTCAGTTTCTTCATGAAACGGATGAATTATTCCATCTATTTCGCGGTAATCGGAAAAAAGAGTATGAATTTCAACATCAGGTTGTTTGAGTATTGCCTTTACGAGGTAATAATTCTCTTTATTGAAAAAAAAGAAGGTGCGGTCTTCATTTATGATATTTGCCATTTTAACAACATGGCAGTCAATTTCTCCTGCTTTTTTCTCCCCTTCATATGTCAGAATAAAATTTTTTGAATCAGCGTTCACATGGTCATAAACTTCAAGCAGAGCCTTCACATTTCTTCGTTTAACAGTATCCTCATCCCTCTGTATCTGGACCTTCCCGTTTGGATCAACAGTCCAGCTTTGCCTGCCGTCATCGCCAAAAATCTGTTTTATAACCCCGTAGTCTTCTTCAAGGCGATATTTCAGCGGCATCTCTTCCCATTGCCTGAATATGCCGTTAAGCCCGTCAAACGCAATTCGCCCTTCAATATAACCCGATTTTATTTTTTTAAGCTTTCCCAGCCCCCCAATAACTTCGTAATGTTTCAATAAAATCCCGTGCGGATCGGTAAGAATCTCTGCTGCATGGCAGGTCAAGGCAAAAAGCAGGAAAACCAGGATTATTCTCGTAATAACTCGTTTTATAAAAATCATTTTTCATGCCTCCGATATTTGCCTGTCATGTTAGCATAAGAGATGTTTTACACCAAATAAAATTGATGGACTCGTAAGAAGTCAATTTTTCGCACGAAGGCACAAAGACACGAAGAAAGGCCTATTGAAAACATTCAGGTTTTTCTTTGTGTCCCCCGTGATCTTTGTGTGAGAATGATTTTTTACGATACCGTCACAATTGACGATCCCGAAATAATAGAGTAATGACCTATATCATTATTATTATTTTTTGTTCCGGTTATGCCGGGTCAGGACTAAACATGATAAGTAAAAATGAACTTATTGAAAAGGCTTATGAGTGCGGTTTCGGAGATATAGGTTTTACTACTGCGGATCCCTTTGATTCCCAGAAGGAACTGCTTCAGGAAAGACAAAAATATTATGAACAGCTTTTTAAACTCGGGCTTGATCTTATTGCGGGCACTGATCCTAAATCCGTCCTTCCGGAGGCAAAATCGATTATTGTTTTAATGGAAGTATATTTTAAAGAGGCATTTCCCAAATCGATGGAAAACCACTTCGGCCGGTGTTATCTTGACGACGACCGGGTAACAAAGGACGGATTATCAAAAAGGATCAAATCGTTCCGCTCATTTCTCAGAGATAACGGCATCAATTCCAAGGTTCCGTTCAACCTCCCGCACAGGCTCGCGGCAGCGCGGGCAGGAATGGGAACTTTCGGAAAGAACTGCCTTTTTTATTCAAACAAGGTTGTCCGCAAGGGTTCATGGGTTCTTCCAATAGCTCTTGTTGTGGACCATGAATTTGCACCTGATGAACCGACTCTTTCCGTTGGATGCCCCGGCTGGTGCAAAAACTCATGCATTATCGCGTGTCCTACCGGTGCTTTAAAAGGGCCCCGTAAAATTGATCCTTCCAGATGCATCTCTTTCCTGACTTATTATGGCGAAGGCATCACCCCTTTAGCGCTTCGTGAACCAATGGGTTTATGGATATACGGCTGCGACCATTGCCAGAATATCTGCCCAAGAAATGCGCCATGGTTAAAAAAAGAGCTTCCTCTTAACAAAAAAGTTGCTTCTATCGCCGGCGACTTCAGACTTGATAAGCTGCTGCACATGGATAAGCCTTATTTTAACAGCAAGATATGGCCTCACATGTTTTACATGTCCGACAATGACATATGGCGATGGAAAATGAATGTGGCAAGAGCCATGGGAAATAGCCGTGATGATGAATATATTCCGGATCTTCTGACAGAATTTTATAATAATGATGACGACAGGATATTGTGCATGATTTCATGGGCGCTTGGACGTACAGGCAGCCCGAAAGCTAAAAAAACATTGGATGAAATTCTTCCCCGAAGCGATGGGTTAGTCCGCAAGGAAATATTGTATGCGTTAAATATGTTTTAAAGAGGTTTCATTCCCTTGCACAAAATAAGAGGAGTATAGGAAAAACGCCGTGGATCAATTAAAAACCTCTTGAAATCATCGATAAAAGTCTCACATCCGCCGGGATATTCACTGAATAAATCCTCAAACCTTTTTACGAGAATTTCGATCTTCTTCATCCAGTTAAAAAAGTCTTTCTCCTTTATAGAACCAAAAAATAGGTGATGCGCCATAAGATTAACCTGGATATTATTAAATCCATGATCAAACAAATATGAATATAACTTGCGACCTGCATACGCATCAAAGTTGCATTCTTTCTCCAGCCGGTTCATGAGTTTTGGCAGAAGATCCTGAATCATCGGAGGCAGTTCATGATGGCTGAGGCAATTGTAGTCAAGATCGAGTAAACAGAGATAACCTCCCGGTTTCAGGGCCTCACTCAAATTTCTGACAATATCATAACTTTCTTCCCGGAAATATTCCAGGACGAATCGAACCCAAATCAGGTCAAACTGACCGATACTTATTAATGGCTCCTTCAAATTGCAGACTTTGAAATCAATTCCGGGTTGACGGCAATAATGATTCTTTGCATGAGAGATGCGATCCAGAGACAGATCGACACCGACAGCTTTTCCTCCCGGTTGTACCATTTCATAAAGAATAGACGTGGTTTTTCCGGGACCACATCCAACATCAAGGACACTCATGCCGGGTTTTACGCCACACCAGAGAGCCTGTTGTCGGACTGATTCCGGGTCTGTCTTGATCTCCAGCCGAAATGTTTCCTCTGTGCTTTCCATAAGATATGTCTCAGAGGATTTGAATAGAAAAGCTTTAATATTTTCCATCTCCGGATTAAGCTTACTCCCGGGACCTTTTCCGTTTTTTAAAACGGAAATAAGCTTTTCATTCAGGAGGATATGCTCATACCCCATTTCTTCAGAGTGTTCTGTTAATGCTTTGTTTGTCCTCATATTCTCCCCGTGCAACAAAAAATATCTTCATTAATACATAAAATGACACATAGATGCTCGCTTGCTTCTTTAGCAAGTTCGGTCTTACACATCATGAGTGATTCTATTAATATTCATTAACAATTGTTGTCTGACATTACACTTTATTCAACATATGTCAATAAATATTTATATAATTTATATATAATTACAGATACATACACTATATAGTGGTTCCTGTTAATACTTTAACAACAGATTGTGCAAAAAATTATTTGTTCCCTATAGTTTTCCCCTTGAACCGCAATATCAGGCACTTTTTCGCCCTCACTCCAGACGAACCTTCTCAGCAATAACCACGACATATTGTGGTTAATTTTTCTTGACACACAAGCGCCTTATTTATATATTCAGTTAACTGAAATTAAGCTCTTTGCAGATTGAATGAGGGTGGAGAAGTCTTAACATGGATTCTGAAACAAGGAAGAACGTCTTTGAGCTGAATAAATCGGCTCCTCCGCGTTTTTTTCAGCATGAGGACCTGATCAAAACCTTCGAAGCGGCAAAGACTCTGGATCAGACGGAGCTTATCAACACCATCAATTATCTTCATTTCACAGGCAGCCCTCTTTTTGTTCTCTTGCAGCACCCGGTCTATCAGGACAAACTTCTTGCTAAAGCTCATCCCGAACCCTGTCTCGACAATCAACTGACCTGTCAGTGGGACGAATCCTATTTTCAATACAAACTGGAATCGTATCACGCACTCCACCTGGTCATCATGAATAATCAGTCCATGATTGTCTCTCCAATCAACATTTTAAGCAGTTGTAAAAGCAGCTTCACGATCTTGTTGCCTGAGAAAAGTTTTGTCCTGAACCAACGCCAGGTTCAGCGATATCCCTGTAGGGGTGTCTTTGCCGAATTGATGCAAAGTGATTTTGTTGCAAGGGGTGAATTGATAGAGTTCAGTTCCGGAGCATTCCGGATCAGGGCAGACTCTGAAGCATTTAAACATAATAACTGGTTTAATCCCGATGTTCCCGCATCAGTTCGCCTGTTTTCCAATGAGAAAATAATTTATTCCGAGCTTTGCAGGTGTATCCGCTGGCAGGATGATCATAATTTATCAAAGGAAATCGTATTTGCTGCGGGAAGCGATCATCTCAGCCGTTTCCAGGCAAAAAAAATCCGTAATCCCCGGCGGCACATTGCACCGCCACTGGCCGCAGTATTTGAACATCCTTTTTTAAAGAAAAAAATTCATAGAGATATTTTCGATATTTCAACAACGGGTTTTTCCATAAGTGACAAACTTGATGATGATCTGTTAATGCCGGGCATGATGATTCCCGATCTTTCTATTCTTCTTGCCGGTATCTCAATTGCAGATTGTGCCACACAGATTATCTACCGTCGGATGGGAGAAAATAATATCCGTTACGGAATAGCGATTCTGGATATGGATATCCATTCATACAGCCGCATTAACCATGTTCTCAGCATTAATTCGGACCCTCAAATTTCTGTCTCCACGGAAGTTGATCTGGATGCTCTTTGGGAATTCTTTTTTCAGACGGGATTCATCTACCCTGAAAAGTATGGTTTTTGCGTGGCACATCGCGAAAATTTCATTAAAACTTACCGGAAGCTATATCAGGAAAACCCTGAGATTGCGAGGCATATTACCTACGAAAAAAACGGACGAATTTATGGACATATGTCAATGGTCAGGGCCTATGAACGGACATGGCTCATTCAGCATCATGCAGCAAGATTAATGGGAAATAACAAGCTTGCCGGTTTTGTCGTATTACGACAGATGATGATTTTTTTACATGGCATGTGCCAATTATCTTCAGCAAAAATGGATTATGTTATCTGTTACTTCCGTCCTGAAAATAAATTTCCTGACCGTGTATTTGGAGGATTCGCCAGAGATTTTAACAATCCTCAGGCCTGTTCACTTGATCTTTTTTCCTATCTGACATTGCCTGTCACATCTCCTGAAGAATCTCTTCCCGAGGGATGGCTTTTAAGAGAGAGCATACCTGTCGATTTATGGGAGCTGGCACAATTTTACAAGCACAACTCCGGTGGCTTGTTACTCAATATTCTGCATTCCTGGGAGTCTGATTCTGGTGACGAGTCCTTAGAGAAGGTTTTTGAACGTCTCGGTTTTTTAAGAAAATGGCGGATTTATTCTCTGATTTATCAGGATCAACTTAAGGCTGTTTTTATAGTTGATCAATCGGATCTGGCAATAAATATGTCAAATCTCTTAAATTGCATAAAAGTTCTTATTACTGATCCTGTTGGGCTGCCTTCGGAACTGCTTTCTCTCGCTGTATCAAAAATAGGTAGAGTGTATAACCTTGACAAAGTTACTCTCCTCATTTATCCTGCTTCCGGTATCAAATCAGCCGGAATTTCTTATAAAAAACAATATCAGCTTTGGATTACGGATATGCGTTATTCGAATCAATTCATGGATTATGTGCAGGAAAAATTTCGGATGCAGTTCGACTGACAGCAGAGCGGCTGGAATGAGGGAAAATGGAAGAGAACCCCCTATATAACACAAGAATAATAAAAAGCTTTGCCGAATATATAAGCAAATATCATCCGCAGCTTGATATGATGCCAATTCTGAATTACGCTGGAATTACGACCTATCAGCTTGAGGATGAAGGACATTGGCTTACCCAAACGCAGGTTGACCGGTTTTATGAAATTCTTGTGAAAACTGTAGGAGATCCTGATCTTGCCAGAAAGGCCGGGCAATACGCGCCTTTTTCTAAAGCTGCAGGAAATGTATCACAATGCACCCTCGGGTTCATGACCCCATCTGCAGCCTATACTGTTTTAGGAAAACTCTACCCCCATATGAGCAGGGGTTCATCCCTTGAAACCAGAAAGGTTGGGACCAATCAGGCTGAAGTTACTGCTATTCAGAATTTCGGCGTTAAAGAAAAACCTTACCAGTGTGAAAACAGGTTAGGTACATTTGAGGGTATCGCCAAACTATTCACAAAAGAACTGGCAAGGATTGAACATACAACTTGTATGCACATTAATCATGGCGACCGTTGTATTTACAATATAACATGGAAGACAACGCCATCATTTATCTGGAAAAGGATTACCAATTACAGTTACATTCTTTGTTTAATCATCTGTTTATTCCTTTTTTACACCCTTCCGGGTGGTTACAGTGCCATAGCTATCATGTCAACGATCCTGGTTGTAATGGGCATAACCTTATACCAGGTTCATCTTGAAAAGAATGAGCTGGCAACGACTTTTAAAAATCATGGCGATACGGCAAGTAATCTTCTTGATGAGATTAATGCGAGATATAACAATTCCAAGCTGATTCAGGAGATCGGGCAAGCATCCTCCAATATACTCAACATTGACAAGCTGCTTAAATTCACAATGGAGACATTTGAAAAGCGATTGGATTTTGATCGCGGATTAATCATGCTTGCCAATCGTGAGAGAACTCGCCTGGTTTACAGAGTCGGTTATGGATACAACCGGGATGAAGAGAATCTTTTAAAAAGCACGGAATTTCATCTTGATAATCCAAAATCGAGAGGACATTTTATTGTTTCCTTTAAACAGCAAAAATCTTTTTTGATTAACGATATTAGTGAGTTCGAAAAAATTGTATCGGAAAGAAGTCGTGAATTCGCAAAGAGAATGGGAGTAAAATCATTTATTTGTGTCCCAATAATATATGAAGGCACATCCGAGGGTATTCTGGCTGTTGATAACCATCACTCAAAACGACCGCTTAACCAGAGTGATATCAATCTTTTTTTAGGCATAGCACCACAGCTCGGAATCAGTATCAATAACGCCAGGTCTTACGAGCTAATCCGCGAAAGAGAGCAACGATTCAGGGCTCTCAGTGAAAACGCCCCTGATATAATTTATACCCTCAATGTTGATGGAAGGTTTTTATATGTCAATCCTGCCTGGGAGAAAATTCTTGGTTATCATAAAGACGCTGTCGTAGGAAAGTTATTTACAGATTTTATAAAAAAAGAAGATATGGAAAGATTTATCCCTGTCTTCAGCTATATAAGAGATAACAGGCAGACAATTACCGATTTGTATGTCCCGATATTACACAACGATGGTACAGAACGGTTATTTTACATGAGTGCAGCTCCGGATGCAGATTCTGAAGGAAATGTAATAGGTGTCGTGGGAACCTTTAAAGATGTTACAGATCTTAAAAAATCGGAGTTTGAATTAAGGGGAATGAACGAAAGTTTAAGGCAGGAGATTGAAGAAAGAAAACTGGCGGAAGCAAAAAAAGCAGATCTCGAGCGCCAGCTGCGACAGGCTCAAAAGATGGAAGCAGTCGGGACTCTTGCCGGTGGGCTGGCCCACGATTTTAATAATCTGCTGATGGGCATTCAGGGATATACTTCCCTGATGCTGTTGAATACAAATGAAAGTCACAATCATTACGAAAAACTGAAAAATATCGAGAAGTATGTTGTTCGCGGATCGGACCTTACAAAGCAATTGCTTGGATTTGCACGGGGAGGTAAATACGAAGTCAGGCCTACCAATATAAATGAACTGATTAAAACAAGCTCCCACATGTTTGGCCGTACAAAAAAGGAAATATCTATTTCTACAGCATTTGAATCGAAGATCTGGAGAGTTGAAGTTGACCAGGGGCAGGTTGAGCAGGTACTTCTGAACCTTTACCTTAATGCCGCGCAAGCCATGCCCGGAGGTGGAAGCATATATATTGAAACTAAAAATGTTATAATCGATGAAAGTGAAATACGAAACAAATATTTCAAACCCGGCAAGTATGTCAGGATAATCGTGAAAGACACAGGCGTCGGTATTGATGAGAAGACAAAAGGTAGGATTTTCGACCCGTTTTTTACAACAAAGGAGATGGGGCGCGGAACAGGCCTTGGACTTGCCTCTGTTTACGGCATTATTAAATCTCATAATGGATTTATCAATGTCGAGAGTGAAGTGGGCCGCGGCAGTGAGTTCATCATCCACCTACCGGCCTCGGAAAAAGCATCCAGAGAAGAGACCGTTATTGCCGAAAAGCTGGTTATGGGAAATGAGACCCTGCTTCTTGTCGATGACGAAGAAGATATTCTTAAAATAGGCGCCGAGATGCTTAATAGATTGGGATATAAGGTGCTGCCTGTGAGGAGCGGAATCGAAGCGATTAAACTGTTCACGGAAAAAAAGGACGAGATTAATCTGGTTATTCTCGACATGGTAATGCCGGAAATGAATGGAAGCGAAACCTTTGACCTCCTTAAGAAAATCCAGCCTGATCTCAAGGTGCTTCTTTCAAGCGGGTACAGCCTGTCCGAAGAAGCATCCCAGATCTTAAACAACGGACGCAACAGCTTTATACAAAAGCCTTTTGATATTAACAGAGTATCTTCCAAAATCCGCGAGCTTCTTGACAGAGAGAGTTTGACTGTGTGACCCTCTTATTGGAACCCCCTGCAGCCAACTGCATTCCGCCTCAGAAGGTATCAATTCAGATGAACTCGTAAAAATTATATCAGGTTTGAATAAGGAGAAATCACCATGTTTGACTACCTGTTATCAGAAGAAGCAATAAAATTCAGGGAAGAAATAAGGCGTTTTGTAAAATCGATCCCCCAACAGATTATCCTTGATATGGACGCAGATAAAATCCGGTTTCCATTAAGAGACTGTGAAAAAGACGCGCCTGAATCAGATGCTGCCGATGAAAAAATCTACGAATAAATGACAACTCATGAACATTAAGGAAAAATATATTTTTGATGAGGTCGAAGCTTACAGGTTCGGTTTCGGCCCTTTAGGTCCTCCTCTTATGTCCGTTTTCATGTTTTATCTTGACGGCCTTGTTATTGATACGGCCCAGAGCAATATGCATCAATACGTCATCGAGGCTCTGGAAGGAAAAAAAATAGAGAAAGTTCTGCTTACGCACTACCATGAAGATCACAGCGGAAATGCTTCGGCATTAAGCAATTTTTTTAATGTAAATGTTTATGGCCATGACATTACAGCCAATAAAATGGGAAAAGATTTTAAAATTCGCTTTTATCAGCTTTATACATGGGGGAAATCCGGAATAACTTCACTTTCACCTCTTCCCCCGTTAATTGAAACGGAGAGGTATAAATTAATGCCTATTCACACTCCGGGTCACAGCAAAGATCATACAGTTTATCTGGAAGAGAACAACGGGTGGCTTTTTTCGGGCGATCTTTATCTTGGGGAGAGGATAAAATATTTCCGTTCTGATGAAAAATTTAAAGATCAGATAGATTCCATAAAAATGATTCTTGAATATGATTTTGACGCCCTATTCTGCGCGCATAATCCGGTACCGGAAAAGGGAAAAGCAAGACTGGCAAAAAAACTTTCATTTCTGGAAGAATTATACGGGGAAGTTCAGAGGCTGTGCTTAAAAGGGTATTCTGAAAAAGCGATAGTCAAGGCTCTGGGAAACGAGAAAGATAAATTAGTGAAATTTGTGACGCTGGGAAACGTCAGCTTCGCGCAGATGGTCCGCTCCGCCTTGGAGTCATGATTTTAATGGTGCCTAGGGCGAGAATTGAACTCGCACAGCCACTAAGGACCGAGGGATTTTAAGTCCCTTGCGTCTACCTATTCCGCCACCCAGGCACATTTTGATTTTCAATTACATGTTATATAATAGATTGTCAAGAATGACGGCTTCATATTTTTAAACCATCGTTATTGTAAATAATCATATCTTCTGGTAAAAATTGACACATGGATACTACAGAGAAAAAAAACGAAAAACAATTTCTGATACTTGCCTCCAAATCGGCCCGCAGGAGATATCTCTTGAAACAGGCAGGCCTTTCTTTTTCGGTAATACCGAGCGGTTTTGATGAAAGCTCAGTTCCGGTTGCCGATCCTCATAACTATGTCAAAGTTCTAGCCGAATCAAAGGCTAAAGACATATCGGACAAATATCCGGAAAGCTGGGTCATAGGGGCTGATACGGTTGTTGTTATCGGCGGACAAATACTTGGAAAACCAACATCCCGTTCAGACGCAAGGGAAATGCTGAAGAGTTTAAGCGGACAGACGCATCTGGTTCTGACCGGCTACTGCATCTGCTGTAAGGTAAAAAACCGTTTTTATTCTGAAACAATCAAAACCGAAGTCCTTTTCAAGAACCTTACCGATGAAGAAGTTGAATGGTATATCCATACAAAGGAGCCTTTTGACAAGGCGGGGGCATATGCAATCCAGGGGCTCGGAACTTTTCTCGTAAAAAGTGTAAACGGATCATACACCAACGTGGTAGGGCTGCCTGTATGCGAAGTCCTTGAAATTTTGATAAAAGAAGGCGTAATGAGTTTTGAATCGAACAACAGAATAAACAATATGGATCATCTCCAAAAGAGTTGATGATTGTATTAGGATTCAAGTGGTCAAGGGGTAAAGGATTCCAGTGACCAGAAAAGCGAGAGCATTTTGAAACAGAAAATCAGCGAGATAATGAACCGTGTTTCCGAGGCTGCCTCCTCCTGCAGCCGCAAACCTGAAAAAATAAGAATTGTAGCTGTAACAAAAACTGTTCCCGCAGAAAAAATCAGGGAGGCTGCTGCTTCGGGGATATCCGTTATAGGTGAAAGCTATATTCAGGAGGCAAGAAACAAGTATGACCTCCTTTACGGCACTCCTGTCTCATGGCACTTTATAGGCCATCTTCAGACAAACAAGGCAAAATACGCCATAAAAATGTTTGATCTTATCCACTCGGTCGATTCAGTCAAACTTGCAGAAGAACTTGATATTCAGGCAAAAAAAATCAACAAGGTGCAAAATATCCTTATCCAGGTCAACATAGGCAGGGAAGAGACAAAGTCGGGAATAAATGAAGAAGATGTACCGGACTTTATAAAGGAAGCTGTCCGGTTTCAAAACATATCCGTTAAAGGTCTTATGGTAATCCCTCCTTTTTTTGACGACCCTGAAATTGTGCGGCCCTACTTTTCATCCCTGTTCAGACTGCAGGGCAAACTCCGAAATTCACTTGCTTCAGATGGCATAAAGAACGTTTCAATGGGTGAGCTTTCCATGGGCATGAGCGGGGATTTTGAGGTTGCAATAGAAGAAGGCTCAACGCTTGTCAGAATTGGAACTGCTATTTTTGGTGAAAGAAAATGAAAACACTCTTACACATATGCTGTGGACCCTGTTCCATATATCCGGTCAAAACCATGCGCTCAGAGGGAACCGATGTAACCGGCTTTTTCTATAACAACATCCATCCGTATACCGAGTTCGTAAAGAGACGGGACACGCTGGCGCAATATGGAAAGATTATTAATCTTGAAGTAATTTTCCGTGATGATTATGACCTTGAGGGTTTTCTCCGGGCAACAGTATTCCGTGAGGCAAACCGCTGCGCTTTCTGTTACTATGAGCGCATGAATGCAACAGCTCTTTACGCCAGGGAGGCCGGGTATGATTCTTTTACTACCACACTTCTTTACAGCATATATCAGAAGCACGATATAATTAAAGAGATCGGAGAATCGGCCGGAAAATCGGCCGGCATCCCTTTTTATTACCGTGATTTCCGGCCCGGATGGAAAGAGGGTGTGACTGAATCGAAGCGGCTTGAGTTGTACAGGCAGAAATATTGCGGGTGTATCTACAGCGAAAAAGAGAGATATATGAATTCGCACGCTTAGCATAATGTCCGCCTCAGGCGGATTACTTTGCCGTCTGAATTCGGATTATTTACGAAGGCATTAAAAATAAATGTTTACCAATTTCATATATTTCATAATTGCAATACTCATATACTCTACCTATCAGTATTCGGATTCCGCAAATGATTCTTCTTTTCCGGAAGTGCTGTTTATTTTTTCCGGCCTTTCCGCCATCTTTATTTATTTTATTTTCTTAAGTTTCAGAAGGCTTGAAAAAAGAATTTTATATGAAAATCAGTTTTTATATTATAATAAATTCGATTCATTATTAAACACAGGTTCCATCCTTGCCATACTCCTTTTTGCTGTAGATATTTATGGCTTAAACCTCCCCTCTTATACCGGCAACATGCCTCTGTTCAAATCGGTTCCAACCCTTGAGGCGCTCCTTTTTCTATGCCTCTTTCTGCTTTATCTGTCCATAATATGGGGAGCTGCATTCGGGGCATATAAAAAACTTTATTACACAGATGATTTATCAAGGCGCTCTTACATAGCTTCCAATATTTCCTTTTCCATACCGGTTGTTATGCCATGGCTGCTCCTCTCTTTTGCGGCAGACATCATTAATCTACTGCCGTTTGACGGTCCGAAACGCTTTCTTTCAACAACCGGAGGCGAGCTAATCTTTTTTACCTCTTTCCTCATTATTATCGCAATTTTCGGTCCTGTTTTGATTCAAACGTTCTGGAGATGCACACCTGTTGAAGAGGGAAAGAACCGAACAATGATAGAGGCGGTTTGTAAAAAAGCCGGTGTAAAGATCTCCAATATCCTCTATTGGCCTGTATTCGGAACAAGGATGATCACGGCCGGTGTAATGGGACTCGTCAGCAGATTCCGCTACCTTCTCGTCACAAAAGCCCTTCTCAACCTTCTTGAGCCTGTAGAGGTTGAAGCAGTCATAGCCCATGAGATAGGACATATTAAACGGAGACATTTATTATTCTACCTGGTATTTTTTCTGGGATATATGCTCCTTTCCCTTGCAACCTTCGACATGATTATTTACCTGGTAATTTATGCGAAACCTTTCTACCGCTTTCTGACCGATTTCGGGGTTAAACAGGCCACGATAATATCAATATCTTTCGGTATCACAATAACAGCTTTATTCCTGGTATATTTCCGATTTATTTTCGGATATTTCATGCGCAACTTCGAACGCCAGGCTGATATATATGTTTACTCATTTTTCGACAGCGCAAAGGCTCTCATATCAACCCTGGAAAAAATCGCGTATGCAAGCGGACAGCCTCAAGACAAACCGAACTGGCACCATTTCAGCATTAAAGAAAGAATTGAATATCTTAACAAGTGTGATGCCGACAAGACCTGGATTGAGCGCCACAATATCAAAATTAAAAAAAGCATGGCGATATACCTTGCAGGTTTATTCATAATCGGGTCTGTCGGCTATCATTTGAATTTCGGTGAAAAGGGGAAAAGAATAAACGAGTATTTCATTGAAAAAATCGTACTCAGAGAAATAGAAAATAATTCAAACAATCCGGATCTCCATGCAATTCTGGGAGACTTTTATTACAGCATAAAAGACTTTCACAAAGCAAAAAAAGCATATGCAGATGCCCTTTCCATTGATCGTGATAATCCAAGAGTTTTAAATAATCTGGCATGGTTATATGCAACGTGTGAAGACGAAAGCATCCGAAACGCGGCAATGGCTGTTACCCTTGCCAAACGGACTGTCAGGATTGAAGAAAAATCACAATTTTATGATACACTCGCAGAAAGTTATTATGCGGCAGGAGAATATAAAGAGGCAATAGGAGCGGCAAGAAAGGCACTTTCTCTTGCAGGTTCAGACAAATTCTATTACGAAAAACAACTGGATAAATTTATGAAATCCGGGGAATGACCGCCCCTCGACCCCTTGAACCCTTCTTTTATTTGATGCAGACTTTCCTGACCTGTATGAAATCAGTATAGCCTCCAAATACTTTTTCAATGCCATCCTGTTTAAGTGTTGTCATTCCGTCGCTTATAGCCTGATCGCGAAGTTGTTCCATCTTTGCCATGCTCTGGATCAGTCTCTTCATTTCATCGGTACCCATCAGAAGCTCATGAATACCCATCCGACCCCTGTAGCCGGTTTTGTTGCAGGCTTCGCAGCCGTCCGGCTTATTAAAGATAATATCTTCCGAATAAGGAATATTTATGTTTTTTTCAAAAGACTCGACACCATACTCTCTTACAATTTCATCGTATTCATGCCTTGAAGGAGTATATGGCTGCTTGCAATCCTTGCAGAGCGTGCGAACAAGGCGCTGGGCAAGAATGCATAAAATAGCATCGGCAAA
>JAHJQU010000523.1 GCA_018819005.1 Pseudomonadota bacterium
GAAAGAGTTAAGGTGGGTTTTTGGGTCATCTCTTTGATAAAGAGACTGTACTGATAAGACGAATCTGTCGGCACATTAGTAAAATGAATAACTCCGTTTTCATCAATGTACTTATAAATATCGCCGACGGCAAAAGAAGAAACACAGGAACCAAACACCAGCAAAACAGAAAAAAGGCCTGTCAGCGCCGCTTTCCATGCAGTATGTGGAAAAAAAATGCCGGCCATCTTTCTCAATACAGATTCCAAAGCAACAACCCTTTTTCTTTATCGTCTATTCGATTCCACAAAATTATATTAAATTATACATAACTTTTAAATCAATTCAAGAAAAAACATGTAAACCGGTCAATATCAATATAATCCTTCCTTCTGTTTATCTTCTCTTTAATCAGGATCCCCGGTTTTTTTTATTAACGGATGCTTTTCTAATCTCGTCTTCCCGGAAGATTTTTATACTTCCGTATTTTCCGTCAAAGCCGGGTGTTATAATGACTTCGTTTTTTCTCATTCGTTCTATCGCTTCCGCAAGAAGAGAATTTTCTGAAAGTCTGAGTTCCTTGATGCCAATAAAATTAAGCATATAAAGCTCCGGCCCGAATTGCTCCAGAAGTTTATTGTAATGCAGCATTATTGTTTTTGAGCCCGGGTTCAATTGATAAATTTCTGAAAGAATCTCCGTAAGGGGAATTGTCTTGAAGTATGGAGTTTCCGCCGATTTGTTTTTTGATTTATCTGAAAGCTCCAGAATTCTGTGGAGCACACCGATTGTTATCTTCTTTCCGCATACCGGGCAGATGCCGCCATTTTTATCGGTTTCTGCCGGCAGGAAAGACTGGTTGCAATTTCTGTGTCCGTCCGCGTAATATTTACCTTCTTCCGGATAATATTCGACGGTACCGGTAAACTCTTTCGGGTTGCCTCTTTTTATTGCCGATATTATTGAATCATAACAAAGTGATGTATCAAAAACATTCGCCTCTCTGCCTATTTTCAAGGGAGAATGAGCGTCCGAGTTGGATATAAGCGTTATTCTATCCAACCCTGAAAATTTCCTGCACATGGCGGGGTCTGAAGACAATCCCGTCTCTACTGCAAAAACATATCCGGCATAATCCCCAAAACATTCCTCTATTGAGTCAAAACCTGATTTAGAGCCAAATAAAGAATACCATGGCGTCCAGATATGCGCTGGAACGAGCATGGCCCTGTCTGAAATATCAAAGACCATTTCGAGCATGTTAACCACGTCAAAGGTAAAAACAGGTCTTCCGTTTGATTCTGTCTTTCCCATACTCTTTAGTCTCCGGTTCAGTTTCTCAACGGCAGACATTTCCGGCAGCAATATAAGGCTGTGGATTTTCCGGGTTTTTCCCCTTTTCTTATATATATTACATACCTCTGAAGAGGGTATAAATCGGGTTATTCCTCTGCATGCTTCTGGAATAAGGTTATCGATTCTGCTATAAACATCTTTATTCAGCTTGTATAGACCCTCTTCGGCTTGAACAAGTTTATTTTTTAATTCCTCAAACCAGCCGGGGTGGGTAAAATCTCCTGTTCCCAGCACGGTGATTCCTTTTTTTCTTGCAGCAATATATATGTTTTCAACATCTGTGTTTTTCGATGTTGCCAATGAAAATCGTGAATGAATATGTAAATCAGCCAGAATTTTCATGCTTGCTGTAAAATCTCTTGTTTATTTCTATTAAACAATATATGTTTATCCCGATAATCTTCTTACACAATATATGGTGTTTATTTATTAAAGATAAGGGTTTGTGGTGTTAAATAATTTATGGGTTTATTATCATCTTCTGTATCGATAAATAGGTATTATGTCGAGGGTAAAATTCAGGAATCTGTTCTTGAGGTTGTTACAAAGGGATTAAAAAAATATTCCTTTAAGGAGACAGAAGAGGCTCCTTCAGATAAAATATCTGGGTGGACTTCTTTTAATAATCATTTCAAACCAGATTTTGAAAGTTCCTCTTTTGTTCTTGGCGACTATTTCGTTTTTTCGTTAAGAATAGACAAAAAGAGCGTCTCTTCTAAGATTATAAAAAAATATTTGTATTTTGAAACATTAAAAAGACTTGAGGAAAGCGGGCGGAGCTACTTATCGGCAAATGAAAAAAAATTTATTAAAGAGCATGTTGTTTCTGTTCTTTTATTACGTGTGCCGGCAACTCCAAATATTTATGACGTTGTTTGGGATTATGAGAAATCTATGATTTGTTTTTTTTCAAACAACAAATCAGTAAACGAAGAGTTTGAAACCCTTTTTCAAAGATCTTTTAATAAACATTTAATTAAAATTTTTCCTTATTCTGAGGCAGATATTTTGTCTGACTTAAGCGATCAGGAACGGGATACTCTTTCACATTTGTCTTTAACTAAATTTATGGAATAGTAATGCTTGATGCTTCAATATCTTATTATCGCTATGCTTTTTTAGGTTGTGAATTCTTAACATGGGTTTGGTATTCCGTTTCATCTTCAGGTATAAATAAAGTTCTTAAAAAAGGTGACTCTCTTGAAATCGGAAATAAAATCGTTCTTGAAAGAAAACTCCATGATTCCTTTGAAAAAATAACTATCAAAGGGAAAGATGCCGATCTTGAAGAGGGAATTCTTTCTCTTAAAAAGGGAGCTGTGGTTAAAGAAATAAATTTATTATATAAATCTGGTGAAAAAGAATGGGTTTTTACTGTCACCGGCGAAAATTTAAGTTTATCAAATATAAAAACTCCTGATATTGGCTTTATTGAAACAAAAAATGATGTTGCTGGGTTCGCGACAGAAAAAATTTTTCTTTTTAATGTGATTTGTTCTTTAATAGATGATTTGTTTAAAATTTTCATAAAACAAAGAGTCTCAGATAAATGGCCGCCTGTTGTTTCTGATATAAGAAAATGGATAAATACATGATTGTTTGTTTTTGTTGTTTTTGTTTGTCTAAAAATTTTTAGTTTTCAACAGTTTTATTTGTTTGATTGATTATTCTCTTATTATAGATATAGTTTCATATTGAAATTACATCTTTTTTTCTTTATTATTTTTTATAAATTCGGCGTGTTTAGTATGTTATTATATTTATTGACAGAGTATAATATATATCATTTATTTATTAACTATTATAAAAGGAATGATGTATGAAACTTAAAATTCAAAAACAGGATATTGTGGAAGTTTTGTCGAAAGTTCAGGCAATAGCGGGAAGAAAAACAAACATAGCCATAACAACAGCGGTACTGATAAGAACAAATAAAAATGGCATTAATATTATTTCAACCGATCTTGAAACAGGTTTTGAGGGTTTTTATCCGGCAATAGTAGAAAAAGAAGGAGCGGTTGCGATTAATGCAAGAAAATTATTTGAAATAGTTAGAGATTTTCCAAATGATGAAATGCATATTAATGAACTCGAAAACAACTGGATTGAGATTAGAGACAACGGCAACGTAGAATACAGGATGGTAGGAATGAATCCCGACGATTTTCCAAGTATTCCTGGCGTTGAAGATATTGTCTATTTTGATCTGAATTCGGCGGCTTTTAAAAAGATGATAGAACAGACAGTTTTTATTTTGGGAAGTTCTGAAGAAAAGAGAGCTCATATAAACGGAATATATCTTGAGAAACTACACAAAGAAGGAGAAAAAAAGCTAATAAGACTTGTATCTACAGATGGAAGCCGTCTGACAAAGGCTGATTATGAATGTGATGGCGATTTAATTTTACCAGGCGAAACCGGAATAATAATTTCAAAAAAAGGCTTAAATGATGTTGGAAAGTTCCTTGAACAGGAAGGAAATATAAGTATTGGCTATAACAAAAGCAATTTTGTTTTAAAAAAGCAAAACGAAACAATAATTATGAGGCTTCTTGAAGGAAATTTTCCGGAATACAAAGATATAATAAACAGAAAAGAGGTTTTTTCGGTAAAGGTAGAAAGATTGTTGTTTTTAATGCTTTTGAAAAGAATGTCTATTCTGACATCTGATAGTTATAAGGGAGTAATTTTCAGTTTCAAGAATGGAAAATTAACAGTTTCTTCCACAAACCCGGATCTTGGTGAATCAAAAGAAGAGATGAATGTGGATTTTGACCGGGACCCGGTCGAAATAGCTTTTAATGTGAGATATTTTATTGAGACACTCAATGTAATAGATGATGAAAAAGTAAGTATAAGACTTATTGATAGTGAAAGCCCGTGCCTGATTGAGGGAGATAAAAACAAAAATTTTCTTAGTGTTATTATGCCGATGAGAATATGAACGAAGAAAACAACAATAATACATATACAGCCGACAATATAAAAATTCTTGAAGGTCTTGAAGCGGTTAGAAAAAGACCTTCAATGTATATCGGAAACATAGATATTCAGGGACTTCATCACCTTGTTTATGAGGTTGTTGATAACAGCATTGATGAAGCAATGGCGGGTTTCTGTGATTTTATCAATATTACCATTCATACAGATAACAGTGTCAGCGTGGAAGACAATGGAAGGGGTATTCCTGTAGGAATACATAAAACCGAAAACGTACCTGCGGCCGAAGTTGTTATGACTAAGCTGCATGCGGGCGGGAAATTCGATAATGATTCTTACAAGGTATCGGGCGGTCTTCATGGAGTGGGTGTTTCTGTTGTTAACGCCCTTTCAGAAAAACTCGAGCTGGAAATATATACCGAAGGTAAAGTATACCACCAGATCTTTGAAAGAGGAAAAAAAGCAACAGAGCTTTCCATAACAGGGGAAACAAAAAAACGCGGAACAAAA
>JAHJQU010000065.1 GCA_018819005.1 Pseudomonadota bacterium
CCCTGATAGCCTTTTTTAAATCCTCAAGAGTGGTAAAACTGCCGAGATTTTTTGCAAGACCATCATCGATTTCAGGTAGAATCTCTTCTCTCACATCATTGAGTGTCACGCTGTAAGTAATTTCAAGACCCGCAAGTTTGGAATTGAAATAATCTTCCGGGAAATTCACGCTGAAGTCCTTCTTTTCTCCGGCTTTCATTCCTATGACATGGGTGTCAAACTCTTTTGTTATGCGGCCCTGACCAAGTTTCATTGTGAAATTTTCGGTTTTTGAAGTCTCTTCAAAAGGTTTTCCGTCTTTGAAACCTTCATATGTAATCAGGGCAAAGTCACCCTCCCTCGAAGGTCGGACTTCTTCTATAGTCTTTTGCTGGGCAAGGTTTTTTTGCAGCATTTTCAACTGAGCTTCAATTTCTTCGTCACTTATCTTGTAAATATTTTTTTTAAGCTGTAACCCCTTGAAATCTATATCAGCAATAACAGGTTTGATTTCGATTGCGGCATCATATTTATACGGCCCTTTTTCATCAAAGGCAGGGGGCTCGATTTTCGGATCACCGACGATTTTAAGTTCTTTTTCCTTAACCGCATCTATAAATGAGTCCTGGATAAGTTTGCTTGACACATCCGCATGGACGTCTTTTTTAAAGAAATTTTCCAAAACTGAACGGGGTGTTTTACCGGGGCGGAATCCTTTCAGCTTTGCAGTTTTTTTAAGTTTTTCATAAGCCTTATCAAGCTCAAGCGCGACTTTTTCCTGTGGAATTTCAACATGCAGTATTTTTTTCACGGTACTAACATCTTCAATAGTAAATTGCATATATTTCCTTTCTGATAAAACTGTTGCAAATAATTATTTTAATGCACTTTAAATTAATTTAAAAATGGTGCGAAAGGGGAGATTTGAACTCCCACTCTGTCACCAGAGCTGGATCCTAAGTCCAGTGCGTCTGCCAATTCCGCCACTCTCGCAACTTGTTAATAATTGTCCGTTTTGCAATTTCAAGCAAATAAGATTAAATATTGAGCTGTTAAAACAAAAACATGGTCTCCTTCTTGACCTTGGTATAGTAAAGGATATTAAACATAATACCAACAGATATAAGTGTCAAGCTAAATTGGGTAAAATGCTTATTATGTCAGTGTATTGTAAACAGTTATGACAACTTCGTAAAAAATCATTCTGTCCGCCACGGCGGATTGCACTTCATCCCCGCCCTGTTGAATTCTCGCTGTGCGAGACGGCAGAGCCGATTCAACAGGGTGAATCATTGCGGTGTACCAGTAAGTACGCTTCATTCCTCAAGATTCGTGCGCCTTGCATAATGAGCTTTTTACTTTGCCGTCTGAATTTCGGATTTTTACGAATTCATTAAGACTGACGATATATGCCTTTTTCAAAATATGAGCTTGCAGGAAAAAATTAAGCGTGGTAATTGACGTCCAACTTATTCACAAAATCAAAAAATCGGGGCGTGGCGCAGCCTGGTAGCGCACCTGCTTTGGGAGCAGGGAGTCGGAGGTTCAAATCCTCTCGCCCCGACCAATAATTTCAAGTGCTTAGGCCGACAGGAAGAGAGGCTTTCTTGTTCCTGAAAGGCCGTTTTCTCCCCCATTTCTCCCCGACTGGCAGTTCCCGTTTGCGTAGAAGTCCGCAAGGCGCTTCTGATGGTGAAGCTTGTGGGCGAGCGTCAGGTGCGAATATCGGTCGGTCATAGATATGTCCTTGTGCCTTTCATGTCCTTGACGCAAAATTTTAATCGTCTTCTTTTTTTCTTCCTGCAAATAAAACGTCTTAGGGAAATTAATTCTTGACTTTTTTGTTGTCAATAAATATATTGTTGCCCAATTGGACAACATGAGATAATTAGACAACATGAAATCTGAACAACAAATCATAAAAGAGCTGAAAAGTTCCCTAAAGCAGCTTCTTCCTCTAAAAGGCCTGGAAATCGACATAGACTTAGAATCTATTTCAGGCATACCTGGTTCCCCTGATCTTGTCGCTCGGGTTGAGCATGAGGATCTGAGCTTCCGGTTGATTATTGAAGCCGTGGCCCAGAACAGCCTCCCTGTGTTCAAAAATAAGATTGCCAAACTCAAGACGTCAACCGGTGATCATAATGATGCCGTGCCTGTTCTGGTTGCGCGCTATTTGAGTCCTCAGCGGCGGAGCATGTGTCAGGATGAAGGTATCTGTTTCATCGACCTGTCCGGCAATGTCCTTATAAAATACAAGAGCTTCTACATCGAAAAAACCGGTTTTCCAAACAAATTTCCTGAAGAAAGAGGGGGGAGAGATCCGTTTTCAGATAAGGCCAGCCTCATCCTTCGGGCCATTCTTAAGGGCGGAGAATATCTGTGGGGTGTTCGGGAATTGGCCCAGGCGACCAATCTTAATCCCGGATATATTTCACGCATGGCCAGGGAACTCGAAAGTAGAAATTATATTACGCGAGTAAGTTCCAAATTGAAACTCCGGGATCCGGAAGGCATTCTGGATGATTGGGTCAGAAATTATAACCTTCGAAAAAATACAAATTTTGGTTATTTTTTTATGGCTGCAAATTCTGCCGAAATTTTAGAGAAAATTCGCAGCTTAGAAATTCCCGATGGCGTTGACTATGCTCTCAGTGTACAGGCCGGCGCAAATCTGATCGCTCCCTATGCCGTCTTTCAGGAAGTTCATATGTATGTCGCTGATGAAAAGGCCCGTTCATATTTTGAAAAAGAGTTGAAGCTTAACAAAGCTGACCAGGGAGCAAATTTTGTATTGATGCTTCCCTATTATAAGCATTCCGTTTTTTACGACAGCCGGACAGTAAAAAAACTCCGGGTTGTATCGGATATTCAGCTCTACTTGGATCTGCATGGTTATCCTATCAGGGGGCTGGAGCAGGCGGAGCATTTATTTAATAAGAAACTTAAAAATATATTTGCAAAGCCGGAATCGTCATGAATGACCCGTTTATCACCGGATTTCTTAAAACACTCCGAATACTCAAAGATTACCTTTCGGTAATTGTGATCGGCGGAGGCTGGGCGCCGTTCATTTATTACCGCTATCTCTTAGGAGACAAAGCCCATGAGCCAATACATACTCGCGACATCGATTTTATGGTGCAGGCTCAGGTTCCGATAATCGGTTCAAAAACGGTCGATCAATTACTGGTAGAGGCAGGCTTTTATGCAATCTTCAAAAGCAGAGATATTCCCCCTATTATTCATTACGAGGGCAACATCGACGGTTTGGATGTCGAAATCGAATTCCTGACTGAACAAACAGGCTCAAGCCCTGACCTTGTCTTGAAAGTTCAAAATGGTCTCCATGCCGAAGCTCTCAGGTTCATATCCATTGTAATTGAAAACGTGATTGAAGTGACAATTGATGATTCTGTTTCTGTAGGAGACCTGTCTTCTTTGAAAGTCAAGGTGCCAACGCCCTCGGCATACATATTTCATAAGGGCTTGGTCTTTACCCGTCGAAGAGACCGTGAAAAAAGGGCTAAGGATCTTTATTATATTTTTGATATCATAACCGGGTACAGCCGGATAAAGCTGGATATCATGGATGATTTTCAAGACCTGTCTCAAAAGTATCCGGCTTGGTATCAAACATTCATTAAAAACCTTAGCCTTTATTTTGAAAGTATAAATTCCAAAGGGGTTTTGTGGGTGACAGAACAACGCCCATCATCCGACTTTCCAGGGCTGAATAAGGATCAGTTCAGAAATTTCGTTTTTGCCACATTTGGAGAATTTATCAAGGGTCTCAGAGTCAACTTGTAGTCCCAACACACTATTTTTAAGTGTGAACAGCGAAAAAATTTTTGCCATCATCTATCCATGCAGAGCCCTGCCTAAAGCCTTAAGAGAAACCTCCAGCATGATCTCGGCTATAGTCGGATGGGCATGGATTGTCTCGGCCAATTCTTGCAGGGTGCACCCGGTCTGCACAGCCAGAGCCCCTTCAGCGATCAAATCCGTTGCATGCGGCCCGATAATATGTACGCCCAGGACTCTGCCGTTTTCAGCGTCAGCCACGATCTTGGCCTCACCGGCAATCTCTCCCATAATCTGGGCCTTGCCGATGGCCCTGAAGAGTACGCTTTCCGCCTTGACCTGGAACCCCTTTTCCCTGGCCCGGGCTTCACTCAAACCAACATTAGCGATCTCCGGCATAGTGAAAATGGCATTCGGAATGACGTCATAATTCATCTTGCGTTTTCCTGCCAGGGCATTTTCAGCCGCCACGATTCCTTCTCTCGAAGCAACGTGCGCCAGCATGACCTTGGCTGGTCCAAGAGCATCGCCGACAGCATAAACATGCGGGACATTCGTGGCCATATATTCATCCGCTATGATCCAACCACTAGTATCTGTCTTGATCTCCAGTTTCTCAAGGCCTATTCCGGCCGTTATGGATTCTCGGCCAATGGAAATCAGGACCTTTTCCACCTCCATGATCCGGGACTTAATTAACTTGGCCTTTGCTTGATCCATAAAAGGCGAAGGCCCGATAGTCACCCGGCATTTACCGAATATCTCTTCAATCTCCTGAACCGAACGTTCAAGGATAAAATCGATCTTTTGTTTTTTCATCTCTCTCTGGAGAACCCTGGAACAGGCTTCGTCAACGGCAGGCAGAGGCAAGAGGCGTGACATAGCTTCAACAACAGTCACCTTGACCCCGTAAGCCGCCAGGATTGAGGCAAATTCGCAGCCGATCACTCCGCCGCCGACAATTAAAATGGACCCCGGAAGTTCTTCAAGACGTAAAGCGTCATTATTGGACAGAATGGTCCGGCCATTGAAAGCAAAAGAGGGCATATTGAACGGTTTGGAGCCGGGCGCCAAAATCAGGGTGTCCCATGGTATTTCCATGGTTTTATCATCCGCTAAAGAGACCCTTACCAGGTTGAATCCTTCAATACGGGCCGTTCCAGGGATATATTTGATTTTATTATGTTCGAACAGTCGATGAATTCCTTTGGCCTGGTCATGAATCACCTTTGTCTTGCGTTCCATCAGGACTTTCATATCCACTTTGACATCATTTGCCAAAGATAGACCGAATTCTTGAGCACGCCGGCAGCGGTCCAAAAGCTCGGCAGTAGTTTTCATTACTTTTGAAGGAATACAACCCCGGTTAAGGCAGGTCCCGCCGACGTTTTCCTTTTCAATAACAGTGACATCGGCCCCTAATTGAGCGGCCCTGACAGCAGCCACATAACCGCCCGGCCCTGCTCCGATAATGACCATTTTACGGCTCATCGCTTTTCCTCCTGATTTATCCTGAACTTCCCAAACAGTTTGAACGAACTCCAATCGGAACATTATTCTGGCAATCGCTATATTTCAAGTATTATTTTTTTGTTTTCTTGCAATATTATGCCAAATTTTAATAATATATTGACAATATCATCAATTTATAGAAATATATTTTAGCTTTTGAACAGAAAAAGACTGGGGGCATTAAAGAATGAAACCGGATAGAATCAACATCGCTATTTTAAAAGAATTACGTGACGGTAGCAAATCTTTCAAAGAAATCGCTGAAAAACTGGCGGTTTCGGAAAACACGATCCGCTCAAGGGTCGGCAAACTGGTTGAAACAGGCGTCCTGACAATAACCGGGCTTGTTAATCCTGAATTGATCCCGGGGCATAAAGTGGTAATGATCGGAGTCAAGCTCAATACAATGGACCTTGTCAATAAAGGAAAAGAATTAAGCAAATTGCGCGGTGTTGTTTCGGCCTGTGTGGTTACGGGGCGTTTTGATTTAATGTTGATTGTTTTTTTAAAAGAAAGTTTCGGTTTACTCGAATTTTATACCAATGAAGTGGCAAAAATCAGCGGGATACAATCAGTTGAAACATTTGTCGTGTATAAAAATTATAATCTGAATGTCCCGTATATTATCTAAAAATCGGCTTTTGACCCTCGAATAAAAAGAAAATCTGAATAAGAGCATTGATTTCCTTGGAATAAAAGCAATTGGAAAGGAATCATAACTATGCCTCAAACTTTACAAAGAACTCTATTGTATGATTGGCACGTGAAACACGGGGCGAACATGGCCCCGTTTGGCGAATACGAGATGCCTCTCTGGTATCCTGCCGGTGCCAGGGAAGAGCATTTGTCGGTCATCACGAGGGCAGGACTGTTCGACACCAGTCATATGGCAGTCATTACGGCCGCCGGCCCCGGAACCCGTGATTTACTGCAGCTTTGCTTTTCAAAAGACCTTCATAGCTGCGTGGGAAAAGAGAAGGCCCCTTTAACCCCGGGGAAATGCATTTACGGCGTTTTTCTGAACCGGATGGGGGAAGTACTTGATGACGCCATTCTCTATCAATTCGCGGCCGATCGATATATGATCGTTGTCAACTCCGGTCAGGGGCGGAAAATAACAGATCATTTGGAAGCCCATAAAGACGGGCGCCGGGCGGATTTGACCGATCTTTCCGGTCAAATCGGGAAATTGGATCTCCAGGGACCTTTGTCGGCCAGGATTCTCAAAAA
>JAHJQU010000419.1 GCA_018819005.1 Pseudomonadota bacterium
AGCCGCCATCATCAATATTTTGCATATATCAAAGAGCGATTATTGCTTTTTTACCTAATATCTTTATTGTGGGTAAAGTTTTATCACTGTACCATATTTTTTGGCAAAACCGTTTATCGACTTTTTACGGGACCATCAAATATAATACCTTCGTAAAAAGTCATTCTGCTGTGTTGCGCTTCATCTTTCGTCATTGCAGCGTACCAATAAGTACGCTTCATTCCTCAGGATTCGCGCGCCTTGCATAAGGAGCTTTTTACTTGGCGGGAAATCCGTATAGGCGGACTCTCCCGCCGATTGAAGTAAATTCAGAATTTTTCGAATTTAGAGCATCGCGTGACTGATCGAAAGAATTGACTCTGGATAAAGGCGTTAGGGCACTAAAGGGACATGGGGTCACCTTTTTCTGAGTTTGCCCACGCCAACCATAATAAAGAAAATAAATGATGCGAATGTGACGATCGTGGCGCCGGATGCAAGGTCTGCATAATATGAAATAACAAGCCCTCCGATTGTTGATATCAGGGCGACTCCAATCGAGACCGCAATCATTGAAACATAACGGTCTGTAACCTGTGATGCAGCAGCGCCCGGAATGACAAGAAGCGCCGACACAAGAACAATTCCAACGATTTTAATACTTATTACAATGGATACGGCCAGAAGCGTAAGAAAAAAATGGTCCAGAAAGACTACAGGCATACCGCTTACAAAAGCGACCTCACTGTCAAACGCCACAAAGAGCAATTCCTTGAAAAAAAAGTAGCATGCAAAAAGGACTATTGCGCCAAGAACACCTACAACAACGATATCTGTGCGGGTTATTGCAAGAATATTACCGAAAAGATATCCGAAAAGATCCGTATTATATTTGTCGGACAAGCCGATGAAGATTACCCCAAGAGCCATAGCAAGCGCAAAAAAGATGCCTATTGCAGTATCCGTGCTGAGCCTTTCCCGCCTTCCGACATAACCTATAGCATTTGAAACGATAACCGCAAAACCAAGGGCTGTCAGGGTTGGGGAAATTCCTATCAGCGAGCCAAGAGCAACTCCTCCAAAAGCTGAATGCGCAACACCGACTCCGATAAACGAATAACGCCGCAGAACTACAAAAAAAGAGACAACAGCAAGCACTATGCTAAGGATAATTCCCGCCAGAAAGGCATTTTGCATGAACTCAAAATGAAATATCTCAATCATACATCCTCATGCCTCATGTGGCAGGTTGCACATTTTGAATCGTGAACCATTATCTTTAAGTTCTTTCCGAATACCTTTTCCATAACCTCATCTGAAGTGCACAAATCCGGCTCTCCATGATAGTGAACTTCAATATTAAGACAGGCCACCCGGTCTGCATGAGATGTGATGACGCCGATATCATGAGAAACCATAATAACAGAAAGTCCCTTCTCATCCCTCAGTTTTGCCAGCAAAACATAAAAATCTTCCTGGGCAACACTATCTACTCCTGTCGAAGGCTCGTCAAGCACCAGCAGTCTTGGATTTGAACAAAGAGCCCTTGCAATATTTATTCTCTGTTGCTGCCCTCCGGACAAAACCCCGAAAGAGCGTCCGGCATGTTCGGACATGTTGACCATGGAAAGCATATCGAGTGCAATATCTTTTTCTTTTCTGCCCGGCCTGCTGAACAGGCCTATCCGGCTGTAAATTCCCATCATAACAACGTCAAGGGCTGTAACAGGAAATGACCTTTCAGCATGTGATATCTGGGGAAGATACCCGACATCAAGTCTTGCTTCTTTTCCGGGTTTCTTTCCAAACAGGGAAACACTTCCCCTGTCAGGCTGAATAAGCCCGATAATAACCTTCAGCAGTGTCGATTTTCCGGCTCCATTCGGGCCAACTATGCCAAGGATATCACCTGCACGGCAATCCAGGAAGATCGATTTTAATACCCATTTTCCGTTATAACCGACCCAGACATCATTCAGTTCTGCAATAACAGGGTTTCCGGAACCCGCTGCCTGATTATTCACAGCATTGCCTCCCGAAGAACTTTCAGATTATATTTCATAATATCAATATAGCTTTCCCGCTCTTTTATTCCCGGCCCTCCCATTGGATCAAGCATCAGCACTTTAATTCCGGCCTCTCTGGCTATTACTTCGGCAACTTTCGGATTAAACTGGGGTTCGGCAAATACTGCTTTCACTCCATGTATTTTAATATTTTCGACGATACGCTTTATTTCAAGTGGTGTCGGG
>JAHJQU010000420.1 GCA_018819005.1 Pseudomonadota bacterium
ATATGTTTGTATGGAATGTGGAGAAAAGCATTGCAACTGTTACCGGGAGGATGAGATTCCAAAGAAATAGATTTTATAGTAATTGCCCAATTCAGCAGAGCGACTTTTTACGAAGCCGTATTCGAGCATGGAAGGCAGATGAGCTTACCTGCCCCGTCTTTTTTCGGAACCATCTTCGTCTGCATAGTCATTTCACCACAGACAGCGCATGAAACCGAAGGCGCCAGAGGCGCGTAGGGAGGCATTGAAAATTCGGCTGATTTTGTGGAAAAAACTTCGTCAAATGGTTTTGAAAAAAGATCTATAGCTTTTAAAAGCCTTTGGCGGGCTTTTTCCTGCTCGTTTGCTGTTCCGGCAGATACGGCTCTTTCAAGTTCAGTAAACTCATCTTTATGTTTACCATTGTAAATATACGTTGTCTTTCTTGAAAACCTGTAAGCCTTTTTGTTTGAGCGGTTAATGACAGTGTAAGCGTTTTTGCCATAGTCCCTGATTATGAGATTTCCCTTGCCGGCTGTTGTGCCGAGCATGACCTGGAACCCATCTACTGCGCACGAGTCGTTTTCGCAAATAGCGACAACCTCTTCGTCCATTGAGCGTTTAAGGTCAAGAACTCTTATGCTCTCTTTTGCGACAACATAACCGTAAACAAGGCCCGGGCACAGATGGCCGTGAAAAGCGATACATTGCTTGAGATCATCAGGTATTTGAACTCTATCGTCGTTGCTTTGCACTTTAAATTCTCCTTTTCAAGGTTGATGGACTCGTAAAAAGTCGTTTTCTGACTTTTTACGAAGGTATCAAGTTCGAAGAACTCGTAAAAAGCGGGGATTTGCAAGAGGATATAAACTATCATGTTGAATGAATTTGCAAGCTTTTTTTCAAAAACACCCCTTTCTTTAAGACGACAATATAGAAAATGACCGACATTCTGCTTATTCAGCCGCCGATAAGAGATTTTTACCTGACATGTAAAAGAACGGTTCCTTACGGTCTTTCATGCATCGCGTCATCACTTATAGAGGCCGGGTTTTCTGTTGGGATTTTTGACGCTCTTGCCACTTCAAAATCTCATAAACTTGAATTTCCCTCTGAAATGGCCTACCTTGATGAATATTACGGGATGGAAGATCTCTCACCGTTTGCTCTTTTCCATAATTTTAAACATTTCGGTTACAGCTTTGAACATATCGGAAAAGAGGCAGCGGAATCGGGCGCGTTTCTTGTTGGAATTTCATCCTTGTTTACTCCGTATGCCGATTATGCCCTGAAAACTGCCGAGTCTGTTAAGGAATTTAATCCTTTATGTAAAACGGTGCTTGGGGGTCACCACGCTACAGCGCTGCCGAATAGTGTTATGGAAAACAAAGCCGTTGATTATGTTATCAGGGGGGAAGGTGAAGTTTCCATGCCCTTTCTTGCGCGGGCATTAAGAGAGAATAAAAGCCTTGATTCGATACCCGGCCTTGTTTTTCGTGAAAATGACGGGAGTATAAAGGTGAACAAGCCCGCCATGATGCCGGATCCAGATAAATATCCTTTGCCTGCAACCGGGTTGTTGAAGAACAGCTTTTACATGCGAGGGAAGCTTGCAAGTGCGGTTGTTTCGGCAAGCAGGGGTTGCCCGATGAAGTGCTCCTATTGCTCTGTAGGGGCATCATCTTTTCTTAAATACAGAAGGAGAAGCATTGAATCTGTTCTGGAAGAGATGAGGAAACAGATTACCTTATATAATGCGCGGTTCATAGATTTTGAAGACGAAAATCTTTCTTTGGATAGAAAATGGTTCGTAACACTTCTCAAAGAAATAATATCAAGGTTTGGAAACAAGGAGCTTGAGCTGAGGGCAATGAACGGTCTTTTCCCGTCATCCCTTGATGAAGAGGTGGTTTGCCTGATGAAAGAAGCAGGCTTTAAGGCGCTTAATCTTTCCCTCGGTTCCTTTTCTGCTGCCCAGCTTGAAAGATTTAACAGGCCCGATGTCAGGGAATCCTTTGACAAGGCACTCTTTTTTGCTGAAAAATACCATCTTCAGGCCGTTGGATATATTATCGTAGGCGCACCATACCAGAGTCCTGAAGATTCCATTTCAGATCTTATTTGTCTTGCAGAAAGAAGAGTTCTTGCCGGAGTATCAATTTTCTATCCCTCTCCGGGAAGCCCTGATTATGATCTTTGTAATGAACATGAAATACTCGTCAAAAACTACTCACTGATGCGTTCAACCGCTTTTCCTGTTTCCCATACGACAGGGCGGAAGCAGGCCGTTACAATTCTTCGTCTGGGTAGAATTGTAAATTTTATGAAATATCTGATCGACAACAGGCACACTATACCCGAACCTTCACGCTGTCCGGAAATGGATATCAGCGGAACCGACAGAATTGAAAAAGGGGGGAAACTGCTTATGATGTTCCTTTATGATGGGAAGATAAGGGGAATAAACCGCAGGGGTGATATCTATGAACATATCATCTGTGGAGAAACGGCCGGAGAATTTCTGGAAAGATTAAAAAAGGTTAAAATAAGAGGATCTCTGCTTTAAGTGCGGCTTTCCTTGACATGTGGGAGCATTTTCCCTAATATCTGATGGCTTCGTAAAAAATCGAAATTAAGACGGCAAAGTGAAAAGCTCATTATGCAAGGCGCACGAATCTTGAGGAATGAAGCGTACTTTTCGTACGCTGCAATGATTCACCCTGTTGAATCAGCTCTGCTGTCTCGCGTAGCGAGAATTCAACAGGGCGGGGATGAAGTGTAACACAGCAGAATGACTTTTTACAAAGCTGTCAATCCTGGAATATAATGGCTGATAACAAACATATATCTAAAAGAGTCACAGCAGTACTTGTTTATGGCAGGCTTCCGCTCGTTTTTTTGGGAATGCTTTGCGCAATTGCCGTTATGTGGACTCGCAGCCCTGTTCTATATACTATGGGAGTTGCTTTTCTCTTTGTTTCGATGTCTTTTGACCTTGTTGACGGATGGTTTGCCGCGCGGTTCAGCTCAAACCTCACTTTTGCGGATCTTGCCGAACGCGTCATGGACAAAGTCGTTTATTCGATTATCTTTCCGCTTGTTACAGCCGGAATGATGTGGCGTCTTATTTTTATATCTCCCGGACATACACGTCCTGAATTATTTCACGCCATTTTCGTTCTCATCCTTTGTGTTATTGTCCTGCTCAGGGATAATTTTGTCCATTTCATAAGGAGCTTTGCAATAAATAGAGGGCAGGAGCCGGTATTGAGTGAATTTACACGGCTCCGTACCATTGTTGCAGCACCTGTCGGGGCGCTTTTGTACGCCCACGCTTTTTATATTCCTGATGGTCCGGAATCATTATTATATAACTGGGTTTCATGGCTCGGGAATCTTCCCCTTAAGACTCTGTTCGTAATTGAGATAATTTTTCTTATAATAAATTTTGGTTCTATTGCAGGTTACTGCCGTAAATACGGATCATACTTTCTTGACGATATTTGTGATGATGACGAACCTCTGCGGCGTAAAATTCTTTCCTTTTTTCCTAACTCACTGACTGTGATGAATGCCGTTATGGGTCTTCTCGCGGTTTTTTTCGCATACCAGGGAAGAGTTAAGGAGTCTTATCTGTTTCTTATCGGAGCGGCTATGTTTGACAAGCTCGATGGCTCCCTTGCACGCAAGCTTGGCCTCACCGAGCCACTTGCCGATAATAAGGCGAAAATCAACCTTGGAAGCATACTGGATGACATCGCCGATGCCATTAGTTTCTGCATTGCTCCCGCATGGATATTTTACATAACCCTTTCGGACGCACAGAACATTTTCGTTTTGAAGCTTCCCATCGCTTTTGCCGCTTTAATGTATGCGGTTTTGGGCATATGCAGGCTTATCTATTTTACTCTGGATAAATATCCCATCCCCGGATTCTTTAAGGGAATGCCCTCACCGGGGGCAGCATTGCTTGTTGTGGCGCCATTGATAATGTTCAACCAGAGTGTATATGATGACCCTGAAAAGATTTATTTCTGGGGAGTTTTTTGTTTTGTTACAATGATAGCAGCTGCAATCATGATGAATGTGTATCCTATAAGATATCTCCATATGGGACGCTTTGTAAGCCGCAATCCATGGTTTGGCCGTATAAGTTTTCTTGTCCTTCTGTCAGCCTTTACACCCTATTTCGGGTATGTTATGTTTTTATATATGGTTTTGTACCTTATATCTCCTCTTATTACATGGCGTATTCCTCCCGAAGATGCCGCAAGGGAGACGAAAGACTGACCCCCTCCGGCGTGGCCGGTATTCCCTTCGGCATAAGAGTCTTCTCAATATTTTAACTGGTGTCCACCCGGAAACCAAATTTGGACACATGTGAGTTTCCAATTCGGAAATAGGCAATCTTGGGCAAGCTCAAGGAAATCAAGGGATTGCGCGGAGACATACGCATTGTACGTCGCACAAGAGATCCCGCAGATTGACACCGAGATCGCACAAAAGGGCCATTTCCGGATGGAAACGGGTTATCAGGCATAAGGCCAAAGTAAGGCAATCAGTCCTGCCAGCACAAAATGAGTTTCTACAAGAAATTCAAGCTTTGTACCGGGAAGCATATAATCCTGCTCGTGAACTGTAAGCACAAAAAACAAAAATAAAGGGCAAATAAAAAGAATGTAACCGAGCTTTGAGACAAGATTAAATGAGCTTGATAGAATCAGGAAAGCGATCATGAAGACAAGGATGTATTTTAGCAGCCGCATCGTCCGCTTTTCTCCGATTAATATTGGAATTGTTTCCCTTCCTACGATACGGTCGCCCTGCATATCGAGTATGTCAAAAAAGGCTGTTCTCACAAAAACCATGCAGACAGACCATGTAAAAACAATAAGGATACCCGGCCCAAACGGTAATGACAATGCAGGTAGAAGTGAAGTTACAATACCCCAGGCAGCGGAAATCAGAGCTGTTTTTGAACCCGGAATATCCCTTATACTCCTGTATCTGCCTTTTGTCAGGCTTTCAGGAATTATCCTCAGATTATAAGAAAGACCCATTATGCTCATGCATAAAAGAACTAAAAACGGGGTCAGGCCTGTGGAATACGCGGTAAAAAGGCCCACAGCACCTGCAGATATCGCAAGGAAAGCAAGTAGAGTCTGATGTTTTTTGTAAAAGGATGCTCTATCAGGATCGTTATAATGATCGGCCTTTCTTCCTATAAGATTATTGAAAGTGTGCATTGAAAGAACATAGAGCATTGACATGATGACATATGGGAAATAGCCGGCATCTCCCAGCATTTTTATATTCACATAACAAAGGCATCCGGCTCCAATTGAAACATAGATATTCGTTAGAAGAAGAGAGCGCTCTACATTATAATAATATTTGCGCCAGCCTCCTGCTTTCTTATATGTGATGTTTTCGATTGCTCTGTAAACCCTTTTTATCACCCAGTTCGGGGTTGATGCGCCTGCCGTTATGCCTATATTGTGCGCTTGTGACAGAGCCTTTATATCGAGTTCGGATTCTGTTTCTATATGATAGGCCGGCTTGCCGGCCTGCGCCGCGGCTTCAGCAAGCCTCTGGGTATTGCCGCTGGTACGCCCTCCAACAACAACTATGGCGTCAACCATTTCTGCAAGCTCTTTTACTTCTTCCTGTCTCATGGAGGTTGAATTGCATATGGTATC
>JAHJQU010000421.1 GCA_018819005.1 Pseudomonadota bacterium
CGAGTGGGGTATCCCATCCATCTACCTTCATTCAATGGCCTACGAACTTTGCGAGCGACTGTTCCAGAGAGGAAAACGGGTGCCGGATATAGCCTTTGCCGGCGGTTTTTCTTCCGAGGATCATGTTTTCAAGGCGCTGGCGTTAGGTGCGCCATACTGCAAGGCGGTATGCATGGGCCGTGCGTTAATGATCCCGGGCATGGTAGGGAAAAACACCGAAAAGTGGTTGCGGGGCGAAGACGGCGGACTCCCTGCAACCGTCTCGCGGTTTGGATCTACCAAAGAAGAGATATTTATGAATTACGAAGTATTAAAGGAAAAATACGGTTCGGAAGCAGACCTGTTCCCGCTGGGTGCAATCGGCATTTTCAACGCTGTTGATAAAATCAAGGTCGGGCTTCAGCAAATGATGGCTGGATCCAGGAATTGGGCCGTAAAGCACATCAGTCGGGATGACATATTTTCACTCACCGAAGAGTGTTCCAAAGTCACAAGCATACCGTATGTTATGGACGCTTATCGGAAAGAAGCTCTACAGATAATTGATTCTTGAAATAGATGATCAATTGAGATACGGCAACCACCAGGAGTTGCTTAAAACAATCTCTGGTGGTTCCAATTCTACTAAAGAACTCTTTTTTTTCCGTTACAATTCTGTAATTAATCATCAAATCGGGAAAAGGAATGCATCAGAAACAGAATCAAATACCAACGGAATTTTATTCACATTTAAAAGTCTTTCACGAACTCATGCGCATCAAGGTTCGTGAAATCTTATTTGTTTCGAGCCCTTATGATGTTTTTGTTATGGAAGAGGATGGAAGCCCTGCTTCAAGAATCATAAATGAGTACAGCGGATTAAATCTCAGCCTGCCCCCTCGGGTGACACGAACCTCTTCGGCAAAGGAAGCCTTCCTGCTTTTGAGCAAGAAAAAGTATGACATGGTCATCACCATGCCGAATATCGATGACATGGATCCTTTTTCATTCGGTCTGGAAGTTAAGAAAATGGACTCGGCCCTTCCGGTTATTCTGCTGGCGCACAGCCCCAAGGGTATTTATCCTTTTCCGGAAGGCAAGAACTGCAAGGGTATTGATAAGATTTTCATCTGGTCCGGTAACTCCGACTTATTGCTGGCGCTGGTGAAGAGCGTGGAAGATCGGTTGAATGTCGAACACGACACACACACGGCAATGGTACGGATACTGATTCTGGTCGAGGACTCCCCGGTATATTACTCTTCTTTTCTACCCCTGATCTATAAGGAAGTTGTCAAGCAAACCCAGGCGGTACTTGAAGTGGGCCTAAACGAAGAACACCGGCTGCTCACCATGCGGGCAAGACCGAAAATACTGCTGGCGGAAAACTATGAAGACGCCATGGAGCTTTGTCAGAAATTCCGATCCTTTCTGTTCGGCATTATATCGGATACCCGCATTCCCAGGAATGGAAATCTGGAAGATGATGCCGGTTTTGTTTTACTTTCACAAATGAAAAGGGAAATTCCTGATCTTCCGCTTCTCATGATGAGTTCAAATTCATCCAACAGGGAAAAAGCAGATCAAATTCAGGCTGTTTTTCTGGACAAGAATTCTCCGAATCTTCTGCCGGAGTTGCACGATTTTTTTCTGAACTATTTGGGATTCGGAGATTTTGTTTTTCGCTTGCCGGATGGTACGGAAATTGACAGGGCCTCTGATCTGCGCGTACTCGAAGTAAAGGTTGCGCAGATACCGGATGAATCTCTTCGCTATCATGCCGAACGCAATCATTTTTCCAACTGGATTATGTCGCGGACGGAGATCGCCCTCGCTTCAACATTCCGCGAAGTTAAAGTTTCTAATTTTGCAAACATCGCTGACGTGCGCAATTATATCATCGATAATATCCATGCGGTCCGAAAGTGGCGCCAAAAAGGCGTGGTTGCTCGGTTTCAAAGGCATAATTTCGATGCCGATATCATGGAGTTTGCCAAGATCGGGCATGGATCATTGGGGGGCAAGGCCCGCAGCCTGGCCTTTATGTCCGCCTTGCTCCAGCAAAACCCGGAAGTTTATGAAAAGTATTCTGAAATTAATATCGAAATACCAAAGACCCTGGTGATCAGCACGGACGGATTTGAATCTTTCGTGTCGTTGAACAAGCTGCAGCGGTTTGCCCAAAATGAGTATCCTGACGAAAAGATTGCCGAAAGTTTTTTAAAGGCTCAACTGCCGGAATGGCTTGAAGTAGAACTGGAAACTTATCTGACCCAGGTGAAATACCCCCTGTCTGTGCGATCATCCAGCCTGCTGGAAGACGCTCAGTTCCAACCGTATGCCGGGATTTATGAAACCTACATGATCCCCAACAACCATTCCGAGTTTTCGAAGCGGTTTAAACATCTGATCGATGCGGTTAAACTGGTATACGCATCAACCTATTATGAAAGTGCAAAGGCATATGCCCGGAGTGTATCAAACCATCCGCAGGAGGAGGCGATGGCGGTTATTATCCAGCAACTTACCGGAGAGGAATATGGGGATTATTTCTATCCGGCCATTTCCGGGGTGGCTCAGTCTCACAATTTTTATCCTATTTCTAAAATGAAACCCGAAGAGGGAATCACACATATCGCCCTGGGATTGGGCAAGACCGTTGTGGAAGGCGGACGAACGGTGCGTTTTTCTTCAAAATATCCCAGTATCATGCCACAGTTCTCAACGGTTGATGATATTCTGTCAAACGCCCAGCGCTTTTTTTATGCTCTGAAGATTCGAGATTATCCCGATGAGCTCAATTTCAGGAACCATTCCAACCTGGAAAAAAGAGAGTTGGATGATGCCGAAACGGAGTATCCGGTCAGGATACTTGCCAGCACCTATGTGCCGGAAGAGAATCGTATTCGTGATACCGGTTATTTACCGGGGCCTAAAATTTTAACCTTTGCTCAGATACTTAAATACAACTTTTTTCCACTGCCTGATTTATTGACGGATATGATCGAACTGGGGCGAAAGGGGATGGGATGTCCGGTAGAGATCGAGTTTTCTGTTAATCTGAGTTCAGACAATAATAAGAAAAGCGACTTCTTTTTTCTGCAGATGCGACCGATGGTTGCCGGAGGAGAAAGATTTGAAGTTCAAATTACCCCGCAGGAAATTGAAACCGCGTTTTGCCGATCCGGCCAGGCGCTTGGGAACGGCAAGAATGAAAAAATGGCAGATATTGTATATGTTAAGCCCGATGCGTTTCAACTGGAAGCAACTATGAAAATGGCGGAAGAAGTCGACAGGTTTAATGCGGGCCTGCTCAAGGAAAAACGATCTTATCTGCTGGTTGGCCCCGGCCGGTGGGGATCTGCCGACAGGTGGCTTGGGATACCTGTTCAGTGGCGAAATATTTCAGGGGTAGGTGCCATGGTTGAACTTAGAAATGAAAAAATAAAGGCCGATCCTTCTCAGGGGTCGCACTTTTTTCAAAATATAACGTCTCTGGGAATTAATTACATCACGGTTACGGAAGGTTCGGGCGATTATTTTGACTGGGAATGGGTGAACGCACAGCCGGCCATAGAGGAGACAACGTATCTGCGGCATGTCCGTTTGGCCAGGCCGTTTACCCTTAAAATTGACGGTCGAAAATCTCAATGCGTGATAAATTACCACTGATTGGATTTGGAATAAAACCATTAAATATACAGGAGGTTAAAATGACAGACATTTTGAAACTTATTAAGGATAGAGATCCTGGGGAAAAGGAATTTCATCAGGCGGTGAAAGAGGTGGTCGAATCGGTTCGGCCTGTGCTGGACCGAAATCCGCAATACCGTCAGGATGCTATTTTGGAAAGAATTATAGAGCCTGAAAGAACAATTATCTTCCGGGTTCCCTGGATGGATGATCAGGGGCAGGTACAGGTCAACCGTGGTTTCAGGATAGAAATGAACAGTGCCTTGGGGCCTTATAAGGGCGGATTGCGTTTTCATCCTTCGGTAACCATGAGCATTCTAAAATTTCTGGCGTTTGAACAAACCTTCAAAAACGCACTGACAACGCTGTCCATGGGAGGGGGCAAGGGAGGATCGGATTTTGACCCCAAGGGTAAATCCGACCCTGAAGTCATGCGGTTCTGTCAAAGCTTCATGGCCGAGCTTTTCCGTCACATCGGACCCAACACGGATGTCCCTGCCGGGGATATCGGTGTCGGCGCGAGGGAG
>JAHJQU010000066.1 GCA_018819005.1 Pseudomonadota bacterium
ACCAAACCGACATAACCGGTACCGATCATCGTTATCTGCATACTTTACTCACCTCGCTTGCGGGACATGGATATGGAAAAGCTGAAAAACTGCAAAGGGTTTAGACAGGATTAACAGGATTGTCAGGATTGTTGCCTGCCGGCGAAGCAAAAGCAAGAAACAGGAAAAACTGCAAAGAATTTGAACCGTTAGCAAAAAGAGTTAAGACATGGTTTCGTTAAGATATATTCATTCCCTGTTGCGGTTTTCTGACACGAAACTTCTTGCTTAGGGCAATGACAATAGCTCCTGATTCCAAATCACTGCTATGACGATCAAGCGCATCGCACAAAAGATTGATTCTCTCAGACCGAGGTAGGTTTTCCAAACGCAAAACACCACAATGTGGCTTTCCTTGTCGCCATATCATTTCCTCAAAATCGTTGTCGGTCGTAATAATAATTCTGCGTTCCCTGACAGCCCAGTTCAAAATCTCATTATCACTCATCCCCGGGTCCTTCCGGCCGACCTCGGCTACGTCATGCCCGAGCTGAATCAACCAACGAGCTACGACCCCGCTTGCGTTTACATCCAAAAGGAAATTCATAGCGTTTTTATCCGGCAGCGACCCGATCAAAAACATTCTCTCTGGCCACCATATGATGAGCATAGAGCAATGCAGCACGGAGATCATCCGGTTCAAGCAGGGGATAGTCTTGTAGGATCTCTTCCTCTGAAGCCCCTCTGGCCAGCAGCTCCAATATCATTTCAACAGATATCCTCAGGCCGCGAATAAGAGGTTTTCCACAAAGAATCTCTTGATTAAATGTTATGCGGTTTAGCAGATCCTGCATAGTTCCCTCCAAGGATAAAATTTACATAAATAGATGTTATCTAAGTATATCAACTTTTAAACGTATGTAAAGTGCAAATAAACATAATGCGAGGAGACAGGGGGATCATCTCCGGTAGGGAAAATACTTGGGGACGTTCGTGCAGAGCGTGCACAGGAGATCATATATTCGATATTTCTCATTTTTTCTTCTTCTTTATCGTGTGCTTGAACTTCAAAACTGCAAAGGGTTTTAGACAGGATCAACAGGATTGACAGGATTGTTGCCTGTCGGCAAAGCAAGAAACCTAAAAAACTGCAAAGAATTTGAACCGCGAAGGCGCAAAGGACGCGAAGATTTTTTGTCCGAATCGGGTACGCCGGAAAAGAGCTTCCGGCTTTCGATTCGAACAAAGATGCCATGCCTGCAGCAGCTCCTCTATTGCAGGTTATTCACCATCCGTTTTATACCGTCTTTCATCAGTGTTACATTCCAGGGCGAGTATGGGGGACGTTCATCAATATATCAACAGCCGTGAACCGTGAAACAATTTGAACCGCAAAGTCGCGAAGGACGCGAAGATTTTTATCCGAATCGGGTGCGCCGGAAAAAGAGCTTCCGGCTGACGATTCGAACAAAGATGCCATATTAGTCAGGCTGCGTAGACCTCCTCCCGCGATAAACATTTTGC
The DNA here is from genome assembly GCA_018819005.1 of Pseudomonadota bacterium. Taxonomy (GTDB): domain Bacteria; phylum Desulfobacterota; class Desulfobacteria; order Desulfobacterales; family RPRI01; genus RPRI01. Next base: position 1,504 of record JAHJQU010000066.1, read on the forward strand.
TGCATAGGTGTCATCTCCGGGACGTCCATAAATAAGTAAATAAGGGCATTCTCCGGGGGTGAATTCAAGTTGCAAGGACATTCTCCGGGACGTCCATAAATAAGTAAATAGTGCTATAATAAATAAAGGACTGAGGACTGAGTAAATAAAAAAAAGTGCTAAGGACTGAGTGCTGAGGACTGAGTGCCGATACCCTATTTCTTGCTTTCTTATCATTTCTTAAGCGGGTTTATAATCGTCAAGGTTTCATTTATGATTTGACCATGATTGAGATCTTCTCTTTCTTCGGATCTTTTGAGTGCAGGTAAATCCACAAATTGGTATCAACAAAGATATTACCTTTCATATAAAGAATCCCGATCAAATTGATAATCTTTTGGCAGATTGAATGAAAATGATTCAATTTTTTTAAAGAATGCTTTTTGAGCCGTTTTTAATCCGGGTATTTTTTTCACAGACGTGGCTTTGCGGGCATCCGTTTTTGCAGAGTACTTATGTAATAAATAGTCATAAAATTCAACCAGTTCCTTTTTAGCACCATCCGGCAACTTATCAATTTGAATCGTGGCGGATTGTTTCATACGGCACCTCCTTATTATCAATGCTCCTATTATCACCTGTTTTGAAAATGATGTCCATAGAAAAAGGGACGAGACTTGGGGACGTTCGTGTTGAGCGTGCACAGCGTTTGTTCTCCGGTTTAAAAGAATTTGAAACAAGAAAATGTTTAACCGTGAAATGTTTAGACAGGATCAACAGGATGGACAGGATTGTTGCCTGCCGGCATATAAGCAAAAGCAAGAAACCAAAAAAAGTGTAAAGGGTTTTAGACAGGATCAACAGGATTGACAGGATTGATGCCTGTCGGCAGAAGCAAAAGCAAAAAACCGAAAAAACTGCGAAAAATGTTGAACCGCGAAGACGCAAAGGGCGCGAAGTTTGGTTTTGGGTTAAAAAACAATTTGAACCGCGAAGGCGCGAAGGACGCGAAGGGTTTTTTTGGGTTATTATTGCAGGTTATTCACCATCCGTTTTATACCGTCTTTCAGCGGTTTCCTTGAGCTGATTCCTATTCTTTTTCACTCACCAATTCTCATATAAATCCGGTCAAGCATCGTGTTGTCAATGTGCAGTCCTGCCGCTTTTAATCCTTCAATTTTTGGCTTAGCCAAATCAATCAGACCTTTACGCTTCGCCAAGAGAATAAGTCCAATGGAGCCAATCAGGGGAATATCAAAAAGGGCAGCACACTTGCGTGCCTGCAAATCATCCAGAACGACACATGCTCCGTCTTTTTCCAATGCCAGAGTTAAAACCCTCGCTTTCACCCTAACCTAAATCCCATGCAGCAATCAACGGGTGTGTTCTTGAAGAACTCTTCTTAAGCACCGTAGATTTGTAAGAGAGATCTGATATATAGGGCTCTATTGACCTTTTCTTTTCAACTTCCTTGATAACGCCTTTGGGGATTATCCACGATTTCGCTAATGGACTTATCGTTTTCAAAAGATCTGCTTTCCTAAGGAGTATCATTGGTGAAGCGTTGAGGATAAAATCACTCATAGCCTGCCTCTCGGAGAACCTCCTCTGCTGAATATTGAAAAGGGGATACGTTGAATTTTAACAATGCCAGCAAAAAGTCCTCACGGCTCATGCCGGCTATCTCAGAAGCTTTCTCCTGGGAAACGCGACCCATTTCATACCATTTTACCGCCGCAGCCAGGCGTATCTCATCTGAAAACTCAACCGGTGTTTTTCTGAGTGCTGAAAATACGCTCAAGGGGAGCTTAAGGCTTATTGTCTTGGTTCTCATTTTATGTTCCTCCTTCTTCATCTTGCGACGGCGTCTGTATCTTCTCGATACGTAACTTGAATTTTAACGAAACCTTAATTTTTTGTCAAGGAATCTACCCAATTGGGGTTAAGGGTTAAAAGACAGTGAATGGTGAATAGTGAATAGTTAAAAGTTAAGAATTTTTGACAGGATCAACAGGATGGACAGGATTGTTGCCTGTCGGCAGAAGCAAAAGCAAGAAACTAAAAAAACTGCAAAGGTTTTTGACAGGATTAACATGATTTACATGATCTTTTCAGACCGCTTGGCGAAAGACAGTGAATAGTGAAAAGTGAATAGTAACAAGCAAATACATGTTCTTTTCGCCGAAGGCGATGGGATTAACGGTGATTTCCGGTTTTATACCCTGCTTCAAGGAGGGTCTTCTCTTTCCGGGCGATTTCCATATCGGTTGCGATCATCATATCGATCAGTTCCTCAAAGCCGACTTTGGGCTCCCAGCCTAACTCTTTTCTCGCCTTGCTCGCATCGCCGAGAAGGACATCCACTTCCGTGGGACGGAAATACCTGGGATCAATGGCAACATGTTTATCAAAATCGAGATCCAGCTTCGCAAAGACCCGCTGTACAAACTCCCGGACGGAGTGGGTTTCACCCGTGGCTATCGCATAATCATCCGGCTTCTCCTGCTGGAGGATCAGCCACATCGCCTCAACGTAATCCCCCGCAAACCCCCAGTCTCTTTTTGCTTCGAGATTCCCGAGGAAGAGCTTCTTCTGCAACCCCAGCTTGATCCGTGTCGCGGCGCGGGTGATCTTCCGGGTGACAAAGGTTTCGCCCCGGCGCGGGGATTCGTGATTGAAGAGGATACCGTTGGCGGCAAAGATCTTGTAAGCGGCGCGGTAATTCCGCACGATATAGTAAGCATAAACTTTGGCCGCCGCGTAGGGACTTTGGGGCTCAAAAGGCGTCCTCTCGTGCTGTGGCGGCGGGGCGGCCCCGAACATCTCGCTGGATGAAGCCTGGTAGAAGCGCGTTTTGAGGTCAGTCTTTCTAATGGCTTCAAGAAGCCGGACGGTTCCCAGACCAGTGACATCTCCCGTATATTCGGGCATGTCGAAACTGACGCGGACATGGCTCTGGGCACCCAGGTGATATATCTCGTCCGGTTTGATGTCATGGAGCAGATCCGAGAGCTGTCCCGAAACGGAAAGATCGCCGTAGTGGAGATAAATACGGGCCTCCGGGTCGTGAAAATCCCTGTAGAGGTGATCGATGCGATCCGTATTGAAGGTGCTGGCCCGCCGGATAAGGCCATGTATTTCATAACCCTTCGAGAGCAGAAGTTCAGCCAGATAAGAGCCGTCCTGGCCGGTAATGCCTGTGATAAGTGCTTTTTTCATTATTCACTCATTAAAAGATTGGTCTCTGGTTTCTGGTTGAAAAAACAGAATATTGAACCGCCAAGACGCAAAGGACGCGAAGGTTTGTTTGGGTTTTTTGTTGATTGGGTTTACAATCAACAAAACATACCATGCCCTGACGGGCAGATGATTATTTCAGGTTATTTACCATCCTTTTTATACCGTCTTTCATCAGTGTTACATTCCAGTTTAGAAGAAATCCGAGGTTTAGATTTGACAGTTTGAGGTAGGTCAGCAACTGGGCTTCATGGATCGGTAATAAATTTTCAACTGTTTTGTTTTCAATAATAACAAAATCATTTACAAGCATGTCGATGCGAAAGCCTGCCTCTATGATAACATCTTCATATTTGACCGGAAGGTGAATTTCGCATGCAACCCTGAACCCGGCCTTTTCCAGTTCGTAGGTTAGACATTTTTGGTAAACAGATTCAAGAAGACCTGGTCCAAGAGCTTTATGTACCTTGATAGCTGCATGTACAATCTGCCGGGCAGTTGATTCGATATCAATCATAAATATATATTTGAACCGCAAGGACGCAAAGGGTTTGTTTTGGGAAAAAGATAAGGAAAAAACATAACTCTGAACTGCAAAGAATATGAACCGCGAAGGCGCAAAGGACGCGAAGTTTGGTTTTGGGTTTTTGCCTGATCGGGTGAACGATCAGGGAAAAGGCCAACGGCCTTTATCGGCGGATCTGCATAGGGTAATGTGTATAGACATCCGTTCCATATATGTTTCTATAATCTTTCAATAATTTCAAAATAGCGTTCCCTTGTCATGCCGGCAGTTGTCATATTGGTTCTGATATGGGTAACCGGAACAAGCCGTGGACTTGTTTTGATCACAAGAGGCCTTTTAACCCCTTCTTTTGTCATAACCACATGATCGCCTTTTATCCGTCGGACTCTAAATCCGTCATGCTCAAAAACTGCGACTAGTTCTTTGTAATGGATTGGAATAATCTTTTTATCTGTCATAAAGGATTACACGGCAAGGGCAAGGCGTTCTTCTGTAATCGGGAATCTCGATATCCATACATCCATATCTTTAGTAAAACCAGCTTCTTCCAAAACATCTTCCAAAGTCCCCATTGTTTCGCATTCCTCCACAAAAGCTTCGATGGCTTCCCTGATTGCTGATTTTGCTTCTTCAATTGTCTCCCCGAAACTGGAAACATTCAATTCCGGCGACCATGCCACATACACATCCCCATCCTTGAATATCTCGACTCTTACTGAATAATTATTCATCGTTTATACCTCCTTGTTGGACTTGAGAACGTCTATATTGTTTTGTGTTGAAGGTATCATTCCATTTTTTGTCTTAACGATTTTATTATATATTGAATATGCCTTATCAGTCAATCCCAGAAAAGGGGAAAGTTTTGGGGGACATCCTAACTATTTAAACTTTCTTAGGCTTTTCAGAACTCAAAAAATTTGAAACAAGAAAATATTGAACCGCCCCGGTTTAACAAAATAAACAAAGGTTTAACGGGGTAAACAAAGGGTTTTAGACAGGATCAACCCCGGTTAAACAACAGAAAATACCAGTTTAACAGGGCAAGCAGGATTGACAGGATTGTTGCCTGCCGGCAGAATATAAAAGATTGGTTTCTGGTTTGTGGTTTCTGGTTGAAAACACAGAAGATCGAAAAGCTAAAAGCCGAAAAACTGTAAAGAATTTTAGACAGGATTAACAGGATGGACAGGATTGTTGCCTGTCGGCAGAAGCAAAAGCCATTTCCAGATGGGAATTACCTTTATTTTATTCTCTATGTCGGTTTCGTCATCCCATGTTACTATCGTGCCTTTGGAGAGTGAAAGTTCATCCATTGCGCTTTTCAATCCCCGCAGTTCTCTTTCAAAGGTCTTTTTATCCGACATCTCCCAGCATACCTGAATCAGTTGCGTCTCGCCCGAAATTTTGTGCCTCGCAAAGAAATCAGCTTCATACCCGTCTGTTGTATTGACATATTCCGCTTCATACCCCCCCCGACGCAGGTGCATAAATACCATGGTTTCCAGTAACTGGCCGTAATTGTATGAATTGCGAAAGGTCATGGCGTTCAAAAGTCCGGTGTCGATGGTGTAGATTTTAGCCGGATTGGTCAGCCTTATTTTTTCGGAACGGGTGTGAATGGGGACTTTGTAAAACAAAAAGGCATCTGTCAAATGATCGAGATATTCATACAAGCTGTTCTTGGTACATTTGATCGACATGCTTTTCATGGTATTAAAGAATTTGTTGACGCTGAATTGCCCGCCGGAAGAATTCATAATATGGCGGACAAGGTGTTTAAGCACAAGAATATTGCTGACCTTGTGGCGCTCGATGATGTCTTTCAGCTGACGACATCCGCCTTACCCTTTGATTCAGAAAATTCCTGAGCCCTGG
>JAHJQU010000422.1 GCA_018819005.1 Pseudomonadota bacterium
AAAGTGATTTTTCCTTTTGTATTTTACCTGTGATTGAGAAGCAGGTATTCAGAATGGGTATTGCCGGCAATTACGGAATGGATTCTTCCGATGTCGAATGGGCCGCAGAACATGGAGCCAATTACTGGGTCTGGGGGGCCAGTTTTAAAAAAGTTACAGCAGGGATTAAGGATGTAATCGGAAAAAACAGAGAGAAGAATGTGGTGGCTCTGCTTGGCTGGGGATTCTTTGGCTGGCAGATACGCCGGAGTGTTGAAAAAGCTCTTCGCGAATTAGATACCGATTATCTGGATGTTTTCAAACTGGGGTGGCTCGGATGGACATCAATTTACAGCCAGGGTATTGTCGATTCATTGTTGAAACTTAAACAGGAAGGCAAGATTAAGGCTGTTGGAACCAGCATCCATGACCGGAAAAGGGCCGGACAATTGGCACTCGATTCAGAACTCGATCTATTAATGATTCGCTATAATGCCAAACACACAGGGGCGGAAGAGGATATCTTCCCGCATCTAAAAAAGCGGAATCCTATTGTTGTCAGTTATACGGCGCTGGCGTGGCAGCAGTTAATAAACCATGTGAAAGGGATTGAAACGGCTCCCTGGCCGGGCAGCAAAGAAGAGGCGATACCTCCCCTGACACCTGAGCTCTGCTATAGATTCGTTTTGTCAAATCCTCATGTTCATCTGGTTCTGACCGGTCCGAAAAACCGGGAGCAGCTTATGACGAATTTCAGAGCGATGCTTCAGGGACCTTTGACTCAGGAAGAATTGAACTGGATCAGGCAATATGGAAAACTAATCAGATCCAAGAAAAGACTTGATTACATCAAATAGTCCATTCTGAGTAAATGCTATTGGAGTAATACGGGGGGGAGTCCGGGACATTCTTCTCTCCTATCCTTCGGCCAGACAACTACCTGATTCGGTAACAATAAGACCCGGTAATATTCAACCGCCGTTAACGCCTGTGTTCTTTGACTCTCTGTCTGCTTTTTTTATACACGCCCCATTGCTCATGCGAAACTTTTTTTGCAAAAAGAATATCATGATATTTTGGATTGGTATCCGGAAAATTTGCAATATTTTTTCTCCATGCGTTATTATCCCACTGCGGTATATCATTACATAATTGTGTACTATGCCGCAATAAACGGAAAAATCAACTTATATTTGTTGACAATAATGTGTATCTTGTTAGAATTAAACCGCATTTTTGATAATATACATAAAACGATATAATAACTTGTTGTGCCTGCAAGAGAGAAGAAAGGGGACCTGATGTCATTTCCTACAGCTGTTAAGGAGAATGCATTGCTAGCCTCTGGTAGGCATTGTTGCATTTGCCATAGATTCTGTGGAACCAAAATCGAGGTTCATCACATCAAACTGGAGAGTGAGGGAGGCACGAACAATCACGACAACGCCATCCCTCTTTGCTTTAATTGTCACGCTGACATGAGATCGTATGACAGTAAACATCCAAGAGGAACCAAGTACTCAGAATCAGAACTCAAAGGCCATAGGGACAACTGGTACAAAAAGGTGGCCGGGGCAATCGGCCTGGCTCGACAAGAGGAAGTTGCCGCGACAGACAAGAGGGTGTATGAGACCGTGGGGAGTCTCCTTCCGTGGAGTGGCAGCCTCCACTTCATCCGGTACAACAATTTCGCAGGCTTTTCATTCCAGCTAGACCGTCTGAATGACTTATATCGCTTTTATGATGAGTGTGAGAATCCCGCCTTCGAGTTTATTGACGCCGACCTTGAAGGCTTTAAGGTAGCTCTTTTTTCTCACATCAAGCAGTTTCTTCATTTGGTTGCCTATGAAACATTTCCCGCAGGAACAGCAGGCGTGAATTCGGTGCCGGATGAATGGGAAGATACACAACCTGAGAGATTCGATAGAGTAGTGAAGCAATTGCACGATTCCGCTGGGAGCATCTGTGATACCTACGATGCTCTGGTCAAGCTCGCCACAAGAAAGCTTGGGATAATCCCAAAGGAGATGGCACAACCATCGGCTGCAGCGGATCGCCAATAAAGCAGCTCCCGCTGAGCCGTGCGTTGGGCGAAGGAAATACTTAGATGACTGCTGAACAGGTTGTAACCGAGATCAAGAGATACGAGACAGAGTTGACAGGCATTCTTTCTCGATTTAGGCGCACTCGGGACGGAATTCACATCGGCGACGGCGATGACCCCATTTTCCGGCAGTACGTGCGCGAGATGCTCGACCTGTTTAACGATGCGCTTGGTTCGAACAGCTACTCTCACCAGATCGCGGGGGAGTTCAACAACGGATTAACGAATTGGGTGGGTTCTCCTTCTTACAAGAGTGTAGAGAATATACTCTCAGTGGTAAGGGCTGCGATAACTCGTTTCAACCGAAGCCCTGAATTGCTCGTCCGAAAGCAAGCCGAGGATAATCTCCGTCATCGTGAAAATGTTTTTGTTATACATGGCCGCGATGAAGCGAAGTGGCGGGAACTCAAAGACATCTTGAAATCAGAGTTTAGGCTTAACCCAATCATACTGTCTGAGCAGCCCGATGCCGGGTGCAAGACCTTAATCGAGAAATTCGAACATTACGCGCAAACGTGCAGTTACGCCATCGCCGTCTTTACACCCGACGACGAAGTAACCTCAGGTGGAGATACGTATTTGCAGGCTCGCCCTAACGTTATCTACGAACTCGGTTGGTTTTGCGGTAGGCTCGGTAGGTCTGGAGCAATGCTGTTGCTCAAAGATGGCACATCTCTTTTCTCCGATTTCGGAGGCATTATCCAGAAGCGTTTTGCACGGGACATCTCAGAGAAAGTTATCGAAATTAAGAGAGACCTTGTCGCAGCAGGTGTTATTGATGAAACTTAAGGCCCAACCACGGCATCCAGTGGATCGCCGAAACAGCCGGCTCCCGCTGATGCCGAATGTTAGCCTTTAATCGGTTAAATAAAAGGTTGTTAAATGGCAATAGTTCTGGATTCAAATCAGGTTCGCATACTCTGCGATCAAGTGGGCAAAAAAACCCAGCTATTGTCGATTGATGTAATTCTACCACCACATGTTTTAGCGGAGTTGATTCTTTGGGGTAAAAAGACGTGTTTAAACCGTCTATGCACTTTAAGACCAAGGATTGGCCTGGATCATGCACACGTAATGTCCGCGCTAGCGAGTTGCAATGAAGACGAAATCCGCACTTTTCGGCCATTCCCTTCACCCACAACAGGAAACTCAAAGCTTTATGACCAGTTGGTAAATGCCCTTAAGGGTCCCTCACAGCGTCATCAGCGGTGGGCGACTGATTTGAAAGCAGCAAATAAAGACTTCTGTGGACGAGTGAAAAAAAGCGCATTGGATTTTCGAAAGTATATCCGCGATGAAATATCCGCAGGTAAAATTCAGGGCGCCTATAAGGTCGCATCAATAGAAGATGCATTTGATGCTTTTGGAAAAGGCCCACATAGTTTTATTGGAAGCGTTGTTATTGCTACCTTATCAGAAGGAGGCAAACGCCAAGTCGTCATTAATGATCATGATAGGCTATACGGTGCTGTTATGGCAAACCCATTTGTTAGCGGACTATTCAAGATAATTTTATTCTACTTTTTGAGTTATTCCCGCATGTGGGATCATAACCACCAAAAGCTTAATTTTGATCCTACGGCAGATCGAGATGATTGGACTGATATGACCGTACCATTTTATGCGGTTCCAGGAGACACGATTCTCACTCAAGACAAGAAGCTCTGTAATGCCATTGCCTCAGTATATGGCACTGGAAATCTGATAGTAAAAAAAGCATCTGACCTTTAGCTATAGTACCCTAATTAAAAGGCTAACCTGCGCCTGGACACAGACGGGCTTAAAATTGCGCCCGCTGGTCAGGCGCGCCGGGTTATGCATGAAACAATAAGACTGGCAAGTGGGACGCCCTTCAGATTCTAAGTTGGCAGGAAATCAGGAAAGTGATAGATGAGAATGCATGCCAAGATCATCCCGTGTGGTAACGTTGGTGACTACCTTGAATAAATGTCTCCTACTTTCTTTGTTGGAGAGAATGAAATATGTTGAAATTGGAGAGCGATAAAGAAAGATTAAAGACCACCAAAGTTAATTATATTTTTTGGAATAAGATCTTTCTGACTATAAAATTAGCCGATTACACCGAGGGGATGTTTAATGGGGATCCCGATACGCCAATTGACGTAGCACAACTGAATCAGATTAATTATGTTTTGGATGAAGTGGAGTGTGGCAAGGGTGTGCGAATTCTGGAAGTTGGCTGTGGAAATGGCTATTTGCTGGAAGAAATTCGAAAAAGAGGGGCGAATGGGATTGGAATTACCATTTCTCCGGAAGAAGTTGCTTTCTGCAAGCAGAGGGAGTTGGATGTTCGGTTGCTTAACTATCGCGATATCGGTGATGAATGGACTCACCAATTTGACGCAGTCATAGCCAATGGTTCTGTCGAACATTTCGTCCAGGCCAAGGAAGCATCTCAAAACCTGGATGATGCGATCTATAGAAATTTTTTTGAAATCTGCCGTCGTGTAATTAACCCGAAATCAAGTATTAAAAAAATGATCAATACAACGATTTTCTTTGTTAGAAAACCTGATCCAAGAAATTTGTTGAAGAGCCCATTTTCTTTTTCCTGGGGCTCGGACAATTTTCATTGGTCTATGCTGAATAAGAGTTTCGCAGGATGGTACCCTGTTGAGGGGCAACTTGAACGGTGTGCCAAAGATTATTTTGATCTGGTTAAGACGGTTGATGGTACCTATGATTATCATTTGACATCCGAG
>JAHJQU010000423.1 GCA_018819005.1 Pseudomonadota bacterium
AAAAGAGCGTGAGATTGCCTACATTTTTCTTCAGCAGTGTTTTGCTGACCACAGAGCCGATGGCGTAGGAAACGCCGTCAGAAAGATTAAAGGGAACTCCTTTTGAAATGCTAGTTTTTTTGTTCATGTTTATAATCCTTTTTATAAAGATACAGCAGCTTTGTATAAAGTTGCCTTTCCACTAATACTATATTTTTTTACCGAAGCTGGAATAATAAAGGTCTTTCCTTTTGCGATATTTAATTTGTCATTCCCTGAACAGGAAATATTCGCTTTTCCTTCAATGCATAAAATGATTTCAACGGTTCTTCGCCTTGAACCGGTATATACATTATCTTTATATACAGAGATTACTGAAAGAACGAATTCTTGGGCCGGTGTCTTATAAGTACCCTCACTTTTGTTTTTTTTCGGCAAAATAATTTTGTTTTTCAAACTCCTGAATTTCAAAATATTTGAAAGCTCCTCAACATCAACGTGCTTTGCGGTCAGCCCTCCTCTTATGACATTGTCCGAATTAGCCATCAGTTCCAGAGCAACACCATTAAGATATGAATGAAGTTCGCCTGACGGCAGAAACATAGCCTGCCCCGGCTCAAGATATATGTAGTTTAGAAACAGTGGGGCTATGACGCCAATGTCTGAAGGATATTTCCCGGCAAGGTCCAATATCCATTTAAAGGCGGGATTTTCATCCGCAAAGATTCTGGAATTTTCGGTAGCCTCCGAAATAACATTTTTTTTCCGATTAAAGTCCATTGTCATGACATTAGTAAAAAAAGATTTAAGCCCTGATGAATCTGGATTTTTTTTAAGCGCATTTAGTTGTTTTTTAAGTGTTCCGGAACAGGTTTTTGTCAGCAGAGAAACAATTTCAGAAACAGGCCTGAAACCGCACAAAGCCTCAAAATCGGTAAGAGCACAAACAAGTTCGGGCTTATGGTTTTCATCTTTATAATTTCTATTAAAGGAATCAGGTGGTATGCCGAGTCTGTTCTCTCTTTTAAATCCTTTTTTCGCTTGCGACAGGTTTGGGTGAGCCTGTATTGAAAGAGGTTCTGAAGCCGCAATTACCTTAAAAAGATAGGGGAGCTGTTCTCCGTATTTTTCAGCACACTTCCTTCCAAGTATTTCGGCAGGATTTTTTTTGATCAGATCTGACAGCGGTTCCCATTTACCGCCGGTTTTTACCGTGGAAGATCCTGAAGGGTGAGCCCCCATCCAGAGTTCGGCCTGCGGTTTATCGTACGGCGGCCTTTTGCCGAGGAGCCTTGGGATTGCAGTATAAGATCCCCACGAATACTCCTTAACAATGTTTTTTAATAATCCGATTCTGTTCATTATTATTCTCTGGCGGTATCTTTCATTTTTCTGCTGAAACCATAAAATATTGATTTGATTTCATACTAATATTATTTATCCTTGATTGTCAATAAGTTGGCGGTATATACAAATCCCGTTTCTTGCTGTTTGCAAACTGTAGGCATGCTGGTATAATATAAAGCATCATGGGCCAGAAATCCGGGGAACCGGGCGTCAGGAAAAAGGCGGAAGGAGAAAATATACGATGTCACTTGTTGTTAATGAAATATTTAACAGCATTCAGGGAGAATCCCTTTATGCCGGACTCCGGTGCACCTTTATAAGGCTCGCAGGATGCAATCTCAGGTGCTCCTACTGTGATACAAGGTATGCTTATGAAGAAGGCATCAGCCTTACCATGACCGATATTCTTGATAAAATTTCAGGTTATGAGTGCCCACTCGTTGAAATAACCGGCGGAGAGCCTTTGATTCAGAATGAAACACCATTATTGATAACAAATCTTATTGAAAACGGCTATAAAGTTTTACTGGAAACAAACGGAACAATTGACATAAGCGGTGTTGACGAAAGGTGCGTTAAAATTGTCGATATTAAATGCCCGGGAAGCGGCGAATCCGGAAAAAATATCCTTGTTAATCTGAACAGTCTTAACGCCAAAGACCAGATCAAGTTTGTAATAACCAACCTTGAAGATTATGAATATGCGAAAGACATCATCAAACAAATTCCCGGCAGATTTTTAAAAGAAAATATACTTATCTCACCTGTGCCCGGCAAAATGGCATTCTCAGGTCTTGCAAACCGGATATTGGAAGATAAATTGATGGTCCGTTTTCATATTCAACTGCACAAGATTATCTGGCCGGACATCAACAGAGGAGTTTGAAAGGAACTATTCCATAATGAAAAAGAAAGCGGTTATTCTTTCAAGCGGAGGTCTCGATTCAACTACTGTAATGGCAATCGCCAAACACGAAGGGTTTGAGCTGTTCAGCCTCAGTTTTTTTTACGGCCAGCGCCATTCATATGAATTGAATGCCGCAAAAAAAGTGGCGGATGCATTCTGTGTCGCAAAGCATCTTGTAATTAATCTTGATCTTAACAAAATCGGCGGTTCCGCTTTAACGGATGATATTGAAGTGCCCAAGTCCAGATCTCTCGATTCAATGACCGGGGAAATACCCGCAACTTATGTACCGGCCAGAAACACAATCTTCTTAGCCTACGCGCTCGCCTGGGCCGAAGTCATAAAATCTTTCGATATATTCATCGGAGTTAACGCGATAGATTTCAGCGGATACCCCGATTGCAGACCCGAATATATAAGCGCATTCGAGCTGATGGCGAACCTTGCCACAAAAGCAGGCGTTGAATCTAATACCCGATTGAAAATAAGAACCCCCCTGATAAACTTGACAAAAGCTCATATCATTAAAAAAGGGATCGAGCTTGAAGTTGATTATTCATTGACCCACAGCTGCTATGATCCGGACAAAGAAGGCATGGCCTGCGGCCTTTGTGACAGCTGCCTGTTGAGGTTGAAAGGATTCGAAGAAGCGGGACTGAAAGACCCGGCAATATATATGATAAGTACTCCTTAAACATTCAACGAGAATTGCTGTTCCAGCCATGTATCCATTGACAAATTTTTCTTTCAAGATTATTTATAAAACATAATAGTACTTAAGGTTAAGGATAAAAAAATCAAAAACACTGGTTTGCATGGCTGATGTCAAAAATTGGTAAGATAATGTAAATATTCTTTAAACAGTTTTATGAAAGAGGTGTTGAAATGCCGATATTGACTCTTCAATTCAAAGATAATGTTATTAAAGAATATGATCTTGAAAAAGGGAAATCGCTAAGCATCGGAAGACGTGAAGAAAACAATATTGTTATCGATAACCTCGCGGTATCCGGACACCACGCAAAAATAGATTCCGTAGGAGAAGGATTTCTGGTAACCGACCTTCAGAGCAAAAACGGTTCCTTTGTTAACGAGCAGCTTATTTCCGCACACTGGCTGAAACACGGAGATGTCATAACGGTCGGCAAGCATTCAATTGTTTTTGCATACAAGGATGGAGAAGCCAGACCCGAAACAGCCAACCCTGAGGAAGATATGGACCAGACAATGGTCATGAAGACAAACTCCTATAAATCAATGCTGGCCAAGAGTCCTCCTAGTGCGACTTCACCGGATATCGCGAAGACGCAGGCAAAAGAGCCCATAGGAGTTCTTTCATATGTGGCCGGCGGGCAGGGAGAAGTTGAAATATCCAAAAAGCTTTTTAAAATCGGAAAAGCATCGGCAAATGATATAGTGGTAAGCGGATTCCTGGTTGGGCAGGTTGCCGCCACAATCAGCAAGAGGCCGGACGGATATTTCTTTACCTATGCGGGAGGCACATCAAAACCGAAAGTAAACGGTGTTTCAGTCACCGAATCCGTTCAACTCAAGGATTTTGATGTTATTGAAATCGGTTCGGCAAAAATGCACTTTTTTGTTAAATAACAATTTGTTGCTATCATTGCATAATCATTTTAATGTTTCATCAGGCTTATCAATCAATACATTGGAATTACAAAACGTTTCAGCTACTGCTTGTTTGATTTTTTTCCCAAACCATTATCTTTTTAC
>JAHJQU010000424.1 GCA_018819005.1 Pseudomonadota bacterium
CCGATTTCTCCTGCACCAACTTCCCTGCCGTCATTATTTATGATTTTAATTAAATCGGTTCCGAGGGATTCGTAGCCTATAGAGCCGAGTTTTCTGAGCTGGTCTTCCGGTTTAAGTACAGTTACTATACCGGCTTCCGTGGATCCGTACCCTTCATAAAGTTCGACTCCGGGGAAGAAGTCCATTATAGCCAGTTTCATGTTTTTTCTGACCGGAGCAGAAGAGCAAAGCAATTTTTTTATTGAGCTGACATTATGCTTTCTCGCTTCAGGGGGCACGTTCAATATTAAATTATAATGTGTTGGAATAAGGGAGATGAAGGTGATCCTTTCCCTTTCAATTATTTCCATGATCTCTTCGGTTCTGAAAGAGCGGGCCGGGTGAACATAGACCGTGGCGCCTATATACAGGAAAGTAAAGGTGAAGAAGGTTGAATTTATGTGACACAGCGGCATTACATTGAGACATATATCCTTGTGGGTGAACCCGAAATCAGCAGCATTTATGAGATAAAAAGATATATGTGATTCATGGGAGCGGATTACACCTTTCGGTTTTCCGGTAGTTCCTGAAGTGTAAATAAGAATCCATGTGTCTTTCGGGAGAACCTGGATGTCCGGTTCGTTTTCAGGCGAATCTTTAATAAAACTTTCGCATTCCGTGTATCCGTCTATTTTCGGTCCGACAACTATATACTTGTCTTTTGAAATGTTTGTGAGATTCGGTCTTATTTCATCGATAACCGGAGCGAATTCATTATCAACTATAAGGGCTTTTGCATCAGAATTGTTAACTATGTAATCTATGTCCCTGCCGACAAGGCGAAAGTTCATGGGGACGATAATAATGCCTGTTTTCCCGGTGGCGAGATAGATCTCAATAATCTCTATGCTGTTTTCGAGAAGTACCGCGACTTTGTCGCCTTTCTTCAACCCCATGGAAAGAAGACTGTGGGAAAGGCGGTTGACCCTCTTGTTTGTTTCCGCGTAGGTATAGCTTCTTGTTCTGTCCTTCAGGGCAATTGTTTCCGGAAAATGTTTTGCATTTACTTTAAGCAATTGGCCAAGGTTCATCCAGTGGGCCATATCAGAACACCTCCGTTTAAATGCTTATGCGTGCATCAACCGCAATAATCCGGTCCGAAAAGGCCATGACCGGGTTCAGGTCCATCTCCTGAATCTGGGGAAAATCGGTTACCAGTTGAGACAGGCGCAGGATCACATCGATCACACCCGGCTGATCGATGCCCGCTTCGCCCCTGACGCCTTGCAGCAGCGCGGCGGTTTTAAGCGATGCGATCATCTCAGCAGCCTCGATCTCTGTCACCGGCGTAATTTTAAATGAGACGTCTTTGAGGATTTCAACATATATCCCCCCCAGCCCGAACATGATCAGGTGCCCAAGCCCTTTTTCAGCTTTGGCCCCGATAATCAATTCCCTGCCGCCCGGCTGATATTTCTGAACCAAAAACTTCAGATCGGATGCGCCGATCTTGGCGGATATGTTCGAAACTGCCTCCCGTAAAGCTTCACGGGTTTGCAGATTGACGGCAACGCCCCCGACATCGCTTTTGTGAATGACCGACGCGGCATCGGCCTTGATCACGACCGGATACCCGATGGCATCTGCCGCTGCTTCGGCTTCAGCGACCGTATCTGCCATTTTCCATGCCGCGCAGGGTATATGATAGGCATCCAGTATCGGATAAACTTCCCCGGCTGACAACATATTGCGACCCGAAGCGGCTGCATTTTTAATGATTCCCTCAACACGGGAGGAATCCACATCGGAGAACCTTTTGGCTTTGCCGATGTTTCTCGATCTCAGCGCGCCGTACCGGCTTAAAGCAGCCAGTGCCCGCGCCGCCGTACTGGGAAAACTGTAGCAGGGAACGCCGCCGGATTTCAGAATATCCACAGTCCCCACCCACTGCCGTGGATCTGTCATGAGATTGCAGACAATGGGTTTTTTCCTCTGTTTATTGACTTCGGCGATCTGAAGGGCAACCTTTTCCGTATCCACAAAAAAAGGAGTGACGAAATTGATATAGAGGCTGTCGATCTGATCTTCCGCCATCATGACATCCATTGCAGCCCGAAAATGGCCGGCATCGGCAGTGGCCAATACATCCACCGGATTGCTGAATGCGGCTTCCGCAAAGAGTTTTCCTTTCAACTCCAACATTGCTTTTTCAGACAACGTGGGGATCTGCATTCCCGCGTCCACCAGAACATCGGTTGCAATCACCGCAGGCCCACCCGTATTGGTAATGATCCCCACACGGTTCCCCGCGGGAATGGGCTGCGCGGCGAATGCCGCAGCCGCCTGGCAGAGCTCTCCCTCATCCCGGAATGTCAGGATGCCCAGTTTTTCAAAAATAAGCTCGATCGCGATATCCGTTTTGGCCAGCCCGCCCGTATGAGACGAGGATGCCTTGGCGCCTTCGGCTGTTCTGCCGGCCTTCATGGCCAGAATGGTTTTTTTGGCACTGACTTTTTTTGCCACATCCATGAAGGCTTTGGGATCGGACAGGCTCTCCACGTACAGCGCAATCACGCGGGTTCCTTCGTCATCGCCCAGATATTCCAGGATTTCGGTAATGGATATATCGCTGGCATTGCCGTTGGAGGCATAAATCCGTGTTCCGATGTCCATTTGCGAAAATCCCTGATGAATCAGTTCGCCGACGCCGCCGCTCTGAGCCACAATCGAAATGAATCCAGGCTCGGGTTTGGTAAAGGTAAAATTGCAATACGCCTTCAGCGCCGGGTCCGTATTGATAATACCCTGGCAATTAGGCCCGAGAATACGAATGCCGTATTTTTTGGCCCGCTCCAGAAAATCTTTCTGAAGAGCCGCTCCTTCCGGTCCGATTTCGGTAAATCCGGCGGAATTAATAATAATGGCCTTAATTCCTTTTTTTCCGCAGTCTTCCACCGCATTCGGCACAAATTTACCTGCGATCACCATATGGGCCAGATCGATTTCCCCAAGGACGTCAAATACGGACGGATATGCCTTGATGCCCCGGATTTCATCGGCCTTGGGATTGATGGGGTATATGGCGCCGGTATATCCGAAATCGATCAGATTTTTGATGATCCGGTTTCCAATCGACAGTTCTTTGGCTGATGCGCCAATCACGGCAACCGATTTGGGTCTGAATAAGGCTTCAAGCATATTATTTCTCCTCGAGTTGTTCGATAAAGGCCTCGACATTGGTTTTGGTCTGTTCATCGGAAACCAGCCGAAGATCGTTCAAGTCCCCGTTGATGGTCAGGCTGGGAACGCCGGTCAGCGCTTCCAGCCGCTGAGGCATGCCATACCGGCAGTTGGAGTTGTTGGGACAGGTTTTGGCATCGTGATAAATTATGCCGTCCACCTTGAAAAATTCGATCATGCGCCGGATATAGGCTTCCTTGGCGTCATCGGCGCGAACGATGAACAGTTCGGTATAGGCTCTGGCCATGCTGTTAAAGGGATCTTCGGAGTCAAAGGCTGAAAAAATCCAGCTGTTGCAGTAGGTTGAAGCCAGAACATTCACGCCGGCCCTGGCAAACAGATCGGAATGGTCCCGAAGCCTTCCCCACATGGGCATGCCATCCCAGTACAGCCGGAAGCGTTCGCCTTCAACCGCCGCCACCTTGTTCTGTATCCGGGTTTTAAGCTCCGCCAGCAGAAGATTGTAATAGTCCACAGCCGTCTGGGTGCCCCTAAGCACTACAGCCGGCCCCATGTGAATGGTGCCGTCGAAAAAAGTGATGGGTGAGGGTTTGGCCGAAGCCGTGTCCAGGACTTTTTTCCATAGCGTGGAGCATTCCTTTGAAAGCGCCAGAACATGACGCAGTTTATCCATATCAAATTTATTTCCGGAAATGGCCTCAAGCTGAGGAATCAGGGCATGCATCTGGCTGGCAATAGAGGCGACGTGAGCTTCGCCGACATCCTTGATGCCCCGGTGCGTGTGAATCCCCAAAAGCGGCACCTTGAATTCAGCGGCGTACCAGGCGAACCAGTCCTGAACATCCCGGCATTGATTGGTGTTATATACCAGCACATCGGGCCTGGGAACCCTGTCAATTCCAGGATAGGCCTTTGAAAGCGGGGTAACGCCTTTCATATAGGCGCCGACATCAGCCGTCAGATAGGAGCAGATCTCCGGTGAATATCCGCTGGCATTGGCAATCGGTATCATATCTGTTGACATTCGGGTAGCACCCAGCATGGCGCCGTGATTTTCAGGAAAATGCACCAGAAACCCCATGGCTCTAAGGATCTCGGCAGGCCCCACGCTGGTGCACCAGGCGATCTTCCGGCTGCGGGTCTTATCCGCCTCATTCAGCTCGTAAAAATAATCCGACATATAGCGATTCATCTGAACCGTCGCTTCAATTTTCTTTCGAACAACTTTTTTTTCTTCAGCCATGTCTGTCACCTTTCGAAGTTAACATATTTGGTTCTTCTCCCATTTAGTTGGGAGAAAGGGGTCAAGGATTCGAGGTTTCAAGGGTTCGAGTGTTTGTTCTCCATTGCATACAAGGCAGCTCCCAGCGCTCCGGTAAGCTGAGGATATTCCGGAACCAGGATGCGCCTGCCGATCATTTCCTCCATCATCAAAACCAGAAAGGCATTGTGTGCCACCACTCCTCCGGTCATCACCACATGTTCGGACAAGGAATCCATTTCCATGACCCGTTTGATTACCGAAAAAAACAGGCCTTTGACAATGTCCGGAACCTTTTTTCCCTGACGGATTTTCTCAAGTACCTCAGTGGCTGAAAAAACCGTGCAAAAACTCCCCAGTTCAACCATGTTCATAGACTGGCGGGCAAGGCCGTCCAGGTCTTCAAGAGGGATATCCAGGCGCGCGGACATCTCTTCCAGGAACGCACCGGTTCCGGCGGCGCATTTTCGATTCATCTTGAAGCTGAGGCGTTTTCCGGATTCGCCCAGTTTGATGATTTTATTGTCCTGGCCACCGATATCGATGATCGTTATGGGCCGGGGAAAATAATAATAACATCCTCTGGCATGGCAACTGATCTCGGTTTTGGACTCCTGAGAAATGGCCACATTTTTTCTGCCGTAACCCGTGGTCATTGCTTTTGCAATATGTCCGGCTGTACGGCCGGACATATCCAGCGCCAGGGTCAGGCACTGGCGGGAAGCTGCTTCAAAATCCGTACCGGATTTGACCACGGCTCTTCCGATGATTTGCTGCTCGCGATCGAGAATGACAACCTTGGTTCGCGATGCGCCAACATCAATTCCGGCAAATACAGGTTGAGAATCCTTCATAGGATTGAATTCATTTTCCTTATTGGAAACACATTTGTGTCCGAGCTTTGTTTTCGAATGGACACTAAATAGGATCAGGTGCCCTTTATTTTTTGGATTCGATGGCCTTGACCAGAGAGCGGATCATGATGTTATAGGGCGTTTCAATACCTGCCTGGGCGCCATATTCAATGAATTTCCCGTTCATATAATCAATCTCGGTACGGCGCTTATTTTCAATGTCCATCAGCATCGAAGGCTTGTGATCGCCGGCCTTTCGCATGTATTCAATGGCCCCCGGATAAAAACCCCATCCAAGGTCGACTTCATTGGCCCTTGCCACCTTGACGCATTCCTTGACCAGGGCATCCACGATCTGGAACACGATGGGATCTCCCATTGCCTGGGCCATGGTCAGTCCGGTCACCGCACAAACCGGATTCATACAGGAGTTTAAAATCGCCTTTCGCCATACCATGGAGGTAATCATGTCCGTATGACTGGTCGGGAGCCCGCATTTTGTGAGTATTTCAGTGATTGTGACAGCTGCGTGGGCTGATTCGGGAGCAAGCTCCTGCAAAAAATGAGGGGGATGATGAAACGGCATCCGGACATGTCCGGGTTTTACAAGTCCGCATCCGTAATTTACCACAGCCCTCATAACTGGTTTTTTGCCCAGGGTCTGAGCTATCACGGCTTCAGTGTCAATGCCGTTCTGCCAGCTTATTACGTACATTCCATCTTTGTAGAAACCTTCTATAGCAGAGGATATAAGCGGAAGCGCGTTGGCCTTTACTGTCAGAAAAATAACGTCCGGAGCTATATCCGCAAGGTCGTCTATGCTGGTACACGTGCGGGTTACGGCCTGCTGAAGATTTTCGGCTCCTTCTATTATGATGCCGGGATTTAAAACAGGTTTTAGCAATTCAGGGAATACATCACAGAGGGTTACATCATATCCGCCTTTTGCAAGAAATGCCGCAACAATGCATCCTACCGGACCGGCTCCGACCACTGCAAATGATTTGGGCCGGAAATTTGATTTGGCTTTCATTGTATGCCCCCTTTTTTGCATTTACATGAATCTCATACTCCCACCCCCTGCTTTCCTGAATACAGGGGGAAGGAATTTCCATGGCTTCTCACTAAGCCGTCAATTCTTGGGCCTTTCATCTATTACTCTTTTTGCCTTCCCCTCGCTGCGGGTAAGGAGTTTCGGTTCTAAAAGATTTACATCGACCGTCACGCCCATGATAGATTTTATGTGCCGCTGGATTTTCTTTTCCACGTCGGTTCGTTTCTGAGGACCGGCTTCATATGCCTCTTTCTTTGCTTCAACTTTTACTATAAGCTGATCCAGATAACCTTTCTTGCGGACAATAAGCATGTACTGCGGTTCAACTTCTTCTATATCGAGCAGAAGAGACTCGATCTGGGAAGGGAATACATTAACTCCGCTTATTATCAGCATATCGTCGGAACGGCCGGTTATCTTGTTCATCTTGATCAGAGTTCTGCCGCATGAGCAGGTCTCTCTGCGAAGTTTAGTTATGTCTTTTGTGCGGTAACGAAGCATAGGCATCGCTTTTCTCTGCAATGATGTGAGAACGAGTTCTCCCTGTTCACCGATCGGAAGGGGCTCCAGCGTGGCCGGATCGACTATTTCAGCAAGGAAATAGTCTTCATTGATGTGGAGTCCGTCATGGGCTTCGCAGTCAAAGGCGACTCCCGGACCGCAAAGCTCGGTCAGGCCAAACGCTTCCATGGCTTTAATGCCCAGTCTATCCTCAATCTCTTTCCTCATGGCGACAGTCCATGGCTCGGCCCCGAAAACACCGACCCTTAAGGGGAGTTTCTTGAAATCAATATTCATTGCCTCGGCCTGTTCTGCTATCGTAAGGGCATATGAAGGGGTCGAGAATAAAACGGTGGTTCCAAAATCTTTCATGAGCATAACCTGCCGTTCGGTCAGGCCTGAGCTTGTCGGGACTATCGTGCACCCGATAAGTGTTGCACCCTGATGAAAACCCAGTCCGCCGGTAAAAAGTCCGTAACCGTAAGCATTCTGAACAATATCTCCCTTCCTTACGCCGGCAGACCAGAGGTTCCTTGCCATGCATTCGGCCCACTGGGCAAGGTCTTCGGCTGTGTATGGCCCGGTGATAGGCTTTCCGGTTGTTCCTGAAGATGCGTGTATCCTGACAACCTCTTTTAACGGAACCGCACAGAGGCCGAAAGGGTAATTGTCTCTCAAGTCATTTTTAACCGTGAAAGGAAGCCTGGCAACATCCGCCAGAGTTTTTATGGAATCGGCGGTTACTCCAAGCTTTTCAAGTTTCTGCTTGTAAAACGGCACACGTTCACAAACCCAGGCAACCGTTTCCTTCAGTTTTTGAAGTTGAAATTTGTTGAGTTCTTCAACCGGCATACACTCGAACTTGTCATTCCAAGGCATTTTCCCCCTCCTTAATATTCGTTTGAAAGTTAGAAATTATTTCCTGCCTTTTTCTGCCCCTCAAGGGGGTACTGAAAAGAGCGTCTGAAAATAATTCTGTAAACTTAGTTAAACCCCTCAAGTGGTACAGAAAAAAATCCCGTTTATCGGGGTTAGATAGAAAATATCAACTGAGCTTTGCGGCAGAAAATCCAAGCTCAAAAGCTTTTATATTAGATTCGGCAAATTTTCCGGTTCTTGCTTTTATCGCCTCTTTCACTTTCTCTGCTGAAAGAGGGAGAATACCGGTTTGAAGGAGCGCTCCCAGCAAAACCATGTTCACGGACAATACATTTCCCGCTTCCAGTGCAAGAGCG
>JAHJQU010000425.1 GCA_018819005.1 Pseudomonadota bacterium
TGCATTAACGATAAGACCGGCGGCGCTTTTCTCCTGGCCTTCATACTTTTTACCCTTCAGATACAGCTCTTCAACCTTTATGCTGTTAATTCTGTCAACCGGCACTTCAAGGATATTGTCGCTTAATACTGTAAAGTCGGCAATTTTGCCCTCTGTCAGGGTGCCTCTTTCTTTTTCATCGAAAGAGAGTTTGGCGCAGCAGATCGTGTGCATTCTCAATGCATCAAGGGCCGAAATGCTTTCAGCCGTGTTCGGGTGGTTGCATGCCGCGTGGATTCCTTGTATCGGATCAGGAAGGGTGCATAGCCCGTCGGAACCGCTTGCCATAACTATTCCTGCTTTTTGCATCGACTTTAACGGCATGAAAGATCTGAGCCTTTCTCCGAGAATTTTTTCAAGATATTCCATCGGCTCTTCCCTCCACGTGAGAAAAGGGGTTTGAAGCGCAATGCATATTCCGAGTTTCGCGGCTTTTTCAATAAGTTTTTCACTCATAAGATCAGCGTGTATTATAATGTGCCTGTGATCCTGCCTGGGAAAATCTGAAAGGGCCTTTTCATACGCTGAAAGAGCCTGCCCGATTGCTTTGTCGCCTACCGCGTGCATTGAAACCTGAAGAGATTTTCCATGTGCTCTTTTTACGAAGGCATCAACTACTGTTTGAGGATAAAATAGCACACCATGATTGTTTGCATCGTTTGAATAAGGTTCATTCAACGCGGCATCTTCTGAGCCAAAGCATCCATCAAGCGCTGTGGCAAAGCATCCTCCTATGCAGGGTAATTTTCTGCGAAGAACCTTCTTTTCATCCATTGTCTGGAAAAAGATCTGAAATTTTTGGGGAAGGCCTCCGGCAGCCATTTTCATGATTGTTAAATCCACATCGAAAGGGAAACCAACTCCCTCGGCCGAATGGACAAGGGCTATTCCTTTTCTGGCAAGATAATCAGAGCCGCCAATCAGGTTTTTCAGGACCTTAAAAAGTGATACGGATTTGGTTATGCTGTTTACGGCAAGGTAAAACGCGTTCTGATA
Source organism: Pseudomonadota bacterium (assembly GCA_018819005.1). Lineage (GTDB taxonomy): Bacteria > Desulfobacterota > Desulfobacteria > Desulfobacterales > RPRI01 > RPRI01. Next base: position 1,036 of record JAHJQU010000425.1, read on the forward strand.
GAACCATCCGGTTTGTCTGTCAAAACCCGGATCATTTAAGACGCCCGGGGGAAGCTTTTTGATAAGAGCAGAGTTGGCGACCGAAGCATGACCATCGTATTTGATGATCATAATCGGATGTGAAGTAATTCTGTCGAGCACATCCTTATCCGGAAGTCTTTTTTCGGAAACCGTATGAGCAGAGCATCCGAAACCTACAACGACTTTTTCACCGGGGTTTTCATCAATATATTTATTGATAATTGTGCCGAGATCTTCAAAATTTGCGGCATATCTGCAATCAAGGCCAGAATTGAAAAATGAAAAAGATGTAAAATGGATATGTGTATCACCGAAAGCCGGTACAACACTTTTGCCTTTAAGATCTATCTGTTCTCCCTGAAAAGGAGGGGGTTCATTGCCTGTGTAAACTATGTTTCCGTTTTGCTCTGCCAATACACTGAATATTCGGTTATTCTCTTCACAGGAAATAAATTTTGCGTTTTTAAATATTTTCATTAAATGGCCGTGTGATTATAAAAAGGGGCAAAGTAAAATTATTTACTTTGCCCCTTTTAGGTTTTCAAGCTTATTTTTTACTTTTCGTATTCATACTTAAATGAAACCTGAACCCTTGCCCGAAATGCAGCAAATTTTCCTTTTTCCAGCTTCATATCCAGTTTTGTGATTTCTGCAACTCTCAATTCACGAAGGCTTTTACCGGCAACTTCAACAGCATTTTTGGCTGCATCTTCCCATGAGGTCGTACTTGTTCCAACAAGTTCTATTATTTTGTATACACTCTCTGCCATTTTGTCCTCCTTCTGTTAAGTTATTGGTTTTTGGTCTGTGGTTACAGTTTTTCGGTTGTATAAAAACGAAAGCCTCCGAAGGTGAAAAAAATCCCGACGGAAAATCGTCAATGGCATCCAAGGTAAACGCTGTCACAATTTACCCAAAGGTGCTGAGTTAAAGGTGAATCAGGCGCTGAACAAAAAAACTTTAAAAAACAGGAACAGTAAAAATGATATTATATGAAAATAATATCATTTGAATAAGCAAAGCCGGATGAAATTCTTTAGTGATTTATAATTATAGAAATAAAAAGGATAAGTCAAGAGCGAAGCCGTTTCATAAAAAAATAGCTTGACACTAAAATCAGAGTTGATTATCTGTAGGCAACCGACCGATTGGTCGATTTATAATCTGACCAGTCGGATCGGTTTTTCCTGTCTTTTTAATACTTATCATTTTTAAGGAAATGTTGTATGCCCCCTATACCGGAACTGGAAGCTATAAGAAAGGCCCAGATTCTGGAAGCGGCCTTAAAAACCATATCTGCTTCCGGATACGCAAATGTTACTATGGATGATATCTGCCGTGCCGCAGGCCTTTCAAAGGGCGGGCTTGCCCATTACTATCGTTCAAAGAACGAACTCTTTATTTCAGTCTTCAAAGAGTTTTTTGAGCGCATATTTCAAAGAAGCAAGCAGACAATGGAGCTGTATGAGAATCCAATAGATAAACTGCTCTCTTTTGACTGGCTTTATGATCGAAACGATCCGGATGTCAATGTCGGATATCCTGTCTTGTTTGACTGCATGTCGCTCGCGGTCAGAGAGAAAGAGTACAGATCTCTTTTCCATGACTGGTTTGAGAACTGGGTGAGTCTGCTGAAGGATGCCATTGATGACGGACTGGAAAAAGACATTTTCAGGAATCTTGATTCTGAATCGACTGCCCGGGCAATTTCTTCCGTATACCAGGGAATCGCCACACGCTGGTATCTTGATTATGATTCGCATCCGACCGAATGGGCCGTTGAATCGTTTAAAAAGGCAATTAACGGTCTGCTCTTTCCCAACAACAGATAAATAAGGAGGCATTATGGCGGTTTTTGAAAGTACCGAAAAAATGTACGAGGTTCTCGGAGCCCTTTTTAAAAAGCTTTTGGCTGATCCCGAGATGGGAGTAAAGTATAAGGAGTCAAAAATTATTGTCTGTTTTAACATCGTCGAACCGTCCGGTCAGATCTGGCTTACAGACCAGGGAGAGGTTATCTGCGGGAAAGCCGATCTGAAAGCGACGATTGAGATGGATTTGAGCGGAGACTCATGCCACCTATTCTGGCTGAAGGAACTTTCACTTCCTATCGCGCTTGCCAAGGGAAAGATAAAAGCCAGAGGACCGATGCCAAAAGTCCTGAAACTTCTTCCAATGCTGAAGCCGGCATATGAAGCATATCCGGGAATTGCAAAAGTTCACGGAATTTTAAAGGGCTGATTTTTAAAAGGGGGTATTATGGAAAGAAGCATAAAACAATATGAAGAAGACCGAATCGATGCTGTAAGGGTTGCCTCGCTCCTTATTCTTGCTTCAGGGACAACTTCCCCGCGGGTCGGAGGTGTGGGCGAATGTACCATTCATATAATAGACGATCCGTGCGATATAGAAGACCTTTGTCAGGAGATGGAACGGATGTCGGCTATTAAAAAAAGCTGGGAATTTTATTCCCGTGATGCGGCAATGCTGAGAGATGCAGATGCTGTCCTTATCGCGACATCGTTGAGGTGCGTGAATGATCCGGCTGATATCAACTGCAACATGTGCGGAAAATTGACCTGTGAATACCTTAAAGCGGAAGAAAAGCTTCCGGACGAACCGGATGTGGCATTCCGTGGGCCGTTATGCATTTTCAGGGCTAACAACATTGCCTATGCAATAGACGGGATGATTTCACAGGCAAGGAATCTCGGGATAGATTACGGCGTTTACTGGTCAGCGGGAGCCGCGGCAATGCGTATGCGGGTCCTTCCGAAGGATACTGGTTTCGCGCTTGCCATTGCCGTTTCGGTCACGGAAAAGAGTCCTTTTCGGGATATCCCGAAAAGATATGCCGAGATAAACCAGAGGAGCATGAACGACAGAATGATAAAACGTCTGTGGCCGCAATTCAGATCGATATACAGCTAGACAGGAAGCTTCGGAAAGGAGGACAATATGCCGGTTAAACAAATGGAAGATCTTGTTCAAAACGGCCTCGACAGAACTGTTGAGCTTATGGCGGTTGCCGCCCACAACAGCTTCCGTTTTGAAAACAGGAACAGCATAAAGATGATAGCCGTGGGAAAAGAGGAGCTTGAACAGATAGCCGAGTTTTGCTTCTCTTTAGGCGACATGTCGCCACTTGTCGCATGAGACGGAAGACACGTAATGCAGCTCATAAAGGAGCCGTGTGCTCTGCTCATCATCGGGGATAAACGAAAATCGGATTTCAACTACAATTGCGGAGCCTGCGGATACAGAACATGTGCCGAAATGAACAAGGCAGAAGAGGTGGAATCTCTGACCGCAAGGGGGCCGAGTTGCCAGTTCAAAAATATAAATCTGAATATAGCCGTTAATGCGGCCGCTTCGGCGGCACACAGATTCGGCCTTCACTGCAGGGTTTTCAGCACTCTCGGGTTCAGCGCTCTTGCAATGAATATAATTGAAGATGTTGATCTGTGTGTGAGCGTTTCGGTCAGTGCCGCAAAGAAGAATCCCTATTTTGACAGGCATGAATTCTGGACGAAAGAGCACTGGGATGAGACATTTAACAAGGAATTTCCGACTTACAACAGGGGATTTATCGGCGCAGTCGAGGAGTAAAAGGAGAAAATTATATGAGTTCCAAGGCATATCTTAACCAGGCCATCGTATCCCATCTGCTTGAAATAAAAGCCGAAGATAATCCGAACAAGGAACTTTTCATATTTGAAAAAGGGGTTCACGGAGAAGATATCCTCACATACAAAGACCTTTACGAGAATTCAAACAGAATTGCGGGGCTTTTTCTCGAAAACGGTATTGAAAAGGGCGATGTCTATGCCGTCTTTATGCGCAATCACCCGGAATTTGTGTACGCTTTGCTTGCGGGACCCGTCATAGGCGCAATCATGGTTCCCATAGATCCGAGGAGCCGGGGCGAACGGTTGCGCTATTTTCTTGATAATTCAAGAGCAAAAGCAGTTATCGTTTCAGGAGAGATGCTTTGTCACCTTGAAGAGGTTTTAAACGACCTTCCGAATATAAAACTGGTTTGTGTCACATACCGGGATGAGCAGGGAGTTTCCGTATCGCCAAAATATCCGGTTTTAAATGAAGTTTTGGAAAAAAGCTGGGAAACGGTTGAGCAGAAGATCATGGATGTGCGCCACCCGATGCAGATAATATATACTTCCGGAACAACCGGTGACCCGAAAGGGGTTATGATACGGAACAACAGGTTCGGGCTTTTCGTGATAGTGACAAGGCTTGTCTGGAAATATTCTCCGAAGGATATCCTTTATACAGGCCTTTCTCTTACGCATGGAAATGCCCAGGCCGTCACATTATTTCCAGCCCTTGCTGCAGGCATAAAGGCGGTATTCAGCCCGGGTTTTACAAAAAGCAGGATCTGGGACATATGCCGGAAGTATGGCTGTACCTCTTTCTCACTCCTAGGCGGGATGATGGGTGGAATTTATAATGAGGCGCGGCGCGATAATGACGCCGATAATCCTGTCCGCATGGTCATAAGTGCGGGAACGCCTGCCGCCATATGGGAAGATTTTGAAAAACGATTCGATGTTAAAATTCTGGAATGGTACGGTGCAGTTGAAGGGGGATTTGCATACAAAGCGCCCGGACAGGGGCCTGTCGGTTCATTTGGAAAGCCGCTTCCCGGCATGATGGAATTCAAGGTTGTGGATGAAAATGACGCACAGGTTCCGGACGGACAGCCCGGTGAATTAATCGTGCGGTTGACGAAAGGTGAAACAAAGGTGGATTATCTCGGCAAACCCGAAGCCTCTGCTGAAAAAACGCGGGGAGGGTGGCTCAGAACAGGTGATATGGTCCACAGGGATGAAAAGGGATGGTATTATTTCGATTTCAGGAAGGGAAATGAACTGCGCAGGTCAGGCGATTTCATCCAGCCGGATCACATAGAAAAGGTAATAGGAGAGCATCCTGATGTAAGCGAAGTCTGTGTTTATGGAATTCCCGCCGCATCGGGCGCGCCCGGTGAAAGCGATATTGTTGCGGCTGTTTCTCCGTTTGAAGGAAAGAATATAGAAGTTAAAAGCGTTTTTGAAAAATGCAGAAAAGATTTGCCTCCCAATTCCATTCCTTCATATCTTCAGGTGGTTGAAAATATACCAAAGACGATATCGGAAAAGGCATTGGACAGGGTGCTGAAAGCCGGATTTTCTCCGGATGGTGATAATGTATATAAATTGTAGGATCATCACAAAAAGAGTTGATGATCCTACCAGGATTCAAGGGGTCGAGGGTTCAAGGATTCCAGTGAAAGAAAGCCTGCAATAACATCAGGGAGATATCGGAAAGGTTGAGAAGACTCTTAATCATCAGAATACAAACACTTGAACCCTGGAATCCTCGAATCCTTGAACCCTTTGTCCCAATATGAACTCTTCAGAATTACAGGCAGGAGGATAAGTTTATGAGTTACACGGAACTAAACATGGATTTGACGCGTGAACAGAAAATAATGAAGGAAGAGACACACAGGTTCAGCAAGGAGGTTCTACGTCCCGCGAGCCTGGAGCTTGATAAACTTCATGACCCGGAAGATGTCATAAAGAGTCCTGTTTTCTGGGACACCATGAAAAAAGGATATGCGCTTGGGTATCACACCATTTTTATTCCGGATACCTGGGGGGGGCTGGGGCTTGATCCGCTTGAAGTGCATATAGTTCTTGAAGAAATGGGTTGGGGAAGCGCCGATTTTGCAATAGGTCTCGGAGTTGCCTGCTTTCCGGCTTTTTTTGCTTCCATGGTCCCTAATGACCGCCTGATTGAAGATATAATCGAACCTTTCGGCAGGAATACCGATGCTTCGATCATAGGGTGCTGGGGGATAACCGAGCCCGATCACGGAACGGATACTCTTGTTCCCGGAACCGCTGAATTTTCGGACCCGAAAATCACAGGACAGGTCAGTGCCCGCCTTGATGGAGACGAATGGGTAATTGAAGGCCAGAAATCTGCCTGGGTTTCAAACGGAACCATATCAACCCACAGCCTGGTTTATCTCAATATCGATCCTTCTATGGGAATGAAGGGCGGCGGCATCTGCATTGTCCCTCACAACCTCCCGGGTGTCAGGAAAGGCAAGCCTCTCGATAAAATGGGACAGAGGGCACTCAACCAGGGAGAAATATTTTATGACAAGGTTCGGGTACCCAAAGATTACATGCTGGTGGATCAGGAAAGCTACGAAGCATTACTTGATGTGACTCTTGCTACCGCCAACGCCGGAATGGGGGCAATATTCACCGGAGTTGCAAGAGCTGCTTACGAGGAAGCACTGAATTATTCAAAGATGCGTATTCAGGGAGGAAAACCTCTTTTTGAGCATCAGATGATTAAGCACAAGCTGTTTAATATGTTTACGAAAATTGAAGCTGCCAGAGCGCTTTCACGTTCAGCGCTTGTCTATAATTTAAATAACACGCCTCCTCTCACAAGATATTCTATTGCTTCAAAGGTTTTTTGCACAAATACCGCCTTTGAGGTGGCGAGCGATGCTGTTCAGATTTTCGGAGGTATCGGCGTGATCAAGGAATATCCTGTAGAAAAGTTCTTCAGGGATGCCCGCGCGGCAATGATAGAAGACGGGGCCAACGACAGCCTGATGATCACGGGGGCTCATTCCCTGTGATTGTAAATCCCCGAATATCGAATGTCGAAAGTCGGTCCCGTTACACGGGTACTTCGAAGTACGAACGACGGGAAAAATTGATGCTGTTCGGATTTTATGCGAAGGACTCGCATTATATTGAAAGGAAAGGACTGATTGATGACAAACATTTATATTATCGGACTGGGTATGATCCGGTTCAACAAGTATCCGGACAGGGATGTAAGAGATATGGCCCATGAAGCCGTCAATCTTGCTCTCGAAGATGCCGGCATGATAAAAGAGGAGCTTGAGTCTGCATTTTTTTCAAATACTTTCTGGGGGATGTTTTCGAACCAGCATTCCATAAGGGGACAGGTTGTGCTTCGATCAATGGGTATAGGCGCAATCCCTGTCACGAATGTTGAAAACGCGTGCGCAGGTGCTTCAACGGCGCTTCACATGGCATACACAGGAATACGGGCCGGGATGTATGACGTTGCAATAGCGTTTGGTTCGGAAAAAATTACCAATCCGAACAAGGTGTTGTCCCTGTCCGCTTATGCAACCTGTATGGATGTCGGAAATTTTGAAGCCCAGCTGAAATTGATGGAAGAAGTCAACAAGACCTTTACGTTTGAAATTCCCGGGGACCAGACACCGCCCGGGGAAGGGCGCAGCATTTTTATGGATGCATATGCCATGGGTGCCCGCTGGCATATGAGCAAATTCGGGACTACCCAGTGGCAACTGGCCGCTGTTTGTGCCAAGAATCACTGGCACGGGTCACTTAATCCGCTGGCGCAGTATCAGCAGGATATGACTGTTGAAGAGGTGCTGGCTGACAAACCGATAGCATATCCCCTGACCCGCTCAATGTGCGCTCCGTTGGGAGATGGCGCTGCCGCTGCTATTATCTGCTCTGAAAAGTATTTGAAAAAACTGACCGGTGCGCGTCCGTTAAAGATTCTTGCATCCGTCCTGGGAACAGGTACTGACAGGAATCTGGATGGGGAAGATATCGGCGAAAGGCTTGTAAAAAAGGCTTACAGCAGCGCAGGAATCGGGCCGGAAGATGTTGATCTTGCGGAGCTCCACGATGCCACGGCTTACGGTGAACTTCACCAGACAGAGGCTATGGGTTTCTGCCCCCCCGGCGAAGGCGGACCATATGCCGAATCAGGTGCAACGAAGCTTGGCGGAAAGCAGCCTGTTAATACCAGTGGAGGGCTTGAGTGCCGCGGCCATCCAATCGGAGCATCCGGGCTTGCCCAGATTTACGAGATAGGGCTCCAGTTAAGAGGGGAAGCCGGAAAACGACAGGTGGATGGTGCAAGAATAGGTCTGGCCGAAAACGGAGGCGGGAACATCGGGGTCGAAGAGGCTGCGATGTGCATCCACATCCTGGAAAGGTCTATCTAAATTATGTATAAACATGAAAAGACAGGGCGTCTTTGTATGTAACATTCACCCGCCTTACGTCAATACCCCTTTGCTGGCTCATGCCATTTGCCCGACGGTTTATTGTAAAGGTGCTGACGATACCGTCAGGAAAGGAGATTGATAGTGAACATACTGGTCACCGGAGCAGCCGGGTATATCGGCGGAATAATGGTTGAAATCCTTTGTCAAAAAGATTGGGTAAAAACTGTCGTCGGTACGGATATCAATCAGGCAAATCAGAAGTCTTCGAAGTATCAATTCATTAAAAGAGACATTCGTGAGGTAATGGATGATATCATAAGCAATAATAAAATTGATACAGTGGTTCATACCGCCTATATCCTTCCGCCTATCCACAACAAGAAACAAATGGAGGACATCAATAAAGGAGGTACCCGAAATGTCCTGGATGCTTCCGTCAAAGCCGGAGTCAAACAGATACTCTATACCAGTTCAACGACTGCTTACGGATTTTATCCGGATAACGATTCGCCTCTGACCGAAGACAGTCCTCTGCGTGGAAACGGCGACTTTACCTATGCGAAAAACAAGAAGGAAATCGAAAGAATCATGCAGGGATTCATATCCGAGCATCCTGACATTGTAGTCACCATCATTCGGCCTTGTTTTGTGGTGGGCCCGGGATTTAAAAATCCTCTGGCCGAACACTTGAAGAAAAAGTTCGTTATGCTTCCTTCAAAAACGCTTCCCTGGCAGTTTGTTCACGAAGATGATCTGATCAATGTCATGGCGTTGTTGCTGGAAAAGCGGATTGGCGGAGAATTCAATGTAACGGGAGAAGGAACCATAACCTTCCCTGAAATGCTCAAAACCTTGGGCAACACGCAGATTCCACTTCCCTGGTGGTTATTATATCCTCTGAATAATCTGTCCTGGTTCCTGCGCCTTTCTTTCATCACCAAATTTCCTTCCTCAGCTATGCGGATGATGATCAACCCGTGGATTGCATCAAACGAAAAGCTCGTCAGGCAAACTGGTTATAAATTTATATTCAATTCACGCGAGGCATTTGAAGCGTTTGCCATGTCGATCAACAAGTAACGGTGGGTTCATTGGCAATATCAAAGTCGTTAAAATCCTGAGAAAGGTTATTCTGATTGCTTTTAAAGTCAAATGAGGTTGAAGGGCTTTTTACGATTTCATCAAATGAAACTTTCGGCATAAATCCGGTTTTTTGGAACTTTTATTAAATAGTCAATGATGGCAGAAAGGATTCCGCAAATGGCGATTTATGAATTAAAAGACAAGCATGTGCTTATAACTGGGGCCGCTTCGGGAATAGGAAAAGAACTTTCCCGGTGTTTTGCCAGGGAAGGCGCTCAATGCATATTGTGTGCGCATCCTTCAGAAGCGATTAAGCTCATGGAATTTTCGGAAGAATTGAGAAGCACATACGGAGTAAAGACATGGTCTTTTGCCGAAGATCTTGCTGAGGAAGAAGGCCCCGATAAATTATATCATCAGATAAAAGAGCGCATCCAGGTAATTGACGTCCTGGTTAATAATGCAGGTTTGATTGTTTACGGTGATTTTCACCAGATGGATATCACCCGCCAAATACGCCTTGTTCATGTAAATATCAGGGCCCTGATGGAGCTTATGCACCTGTATTTACAGGAAATGATGGCAAGGGGCGAAGGGCGGATACTTAATATTTCATCCGTATCGGCATTTCAGCCAACAGTACACCATGCAGTATACGGGGCCTCCAAGGCGTTTGTTCAAAGCCTAAGCGAAGCGGTAAATGAAGAGGTCAGGCGCTCAGGAGTCAGAGTTTGCACTATTAATCCATCATATACAAATACACCTCTTATAAAAGGCGGCGATTTCCCTGAAAGGCTATGGTGGTATAGCATAAGCGGTCTGAGCGACCCTGCGGTAATTGCGAAAAAAGGAATTGAAGCATTTAAAAAAGGAAAATCGCTATATATCCCGGGAGTTAAGAACTGGGTTATACACATATTGCTGCAAAGGATATCTTCAAGAAAACTGATTAATTATATTTCATATTATGCATTAAAAAGCAGGCTGTGACTTCGTAAATAATGATGGATCATCTCCAAATTAGTTGGTGATCCCATAAGGATTCGAGGATTTCAGCCAGAACGATTGGCGGACCTTCGGCAGGGTTCAAGGATTCGAGTGAAAAATCCGCCTGAGTCAGAAATGGTTCAAGTGCCATGAAGTGATGAGCGGAAAAGAGAAGGGCAGCTCTGTCTATCCCGATCAATATTGCAGAAGGGTATGGGAGAAAAACAACCCCTGAATATTTAAGATCATTATTTATCGCCTATGGCTCAACGTGTGAACCGAAACAGCGAGCGCATTCCTCGCTGCTTGCAGCGGGGTTAGTGAGCGAATTAAAAACAGATAATAGTCCCCACGGTCGAAGATTTCCCCGCTGTTTGCGGTGGGGATCTTCAAACCGTATTTAGAAAGTGAGTTTGACACATTACAGCAAACATCCGCTGCCGATTCATATAGTTGCAACATCAGAGATGTTCAGTTCGAGCATCTTTATGCTGGCTAAAATACGGCTTATGTTTCGGTAGAGGGCTGGAAA
>JAHJQU010000426.1 GCA_018819005.1 Pseudomonadota bacterium
CTGGGTTGCTCCGGCAAATTTTATGCCTCTTAAATTCAGGTAAAAGATTATAAGAATAAAAAAAGCCGCAAAAACCAGAGGATTTATGGCCGGAAAACCCTGCGAAATGCCCTGGGAAAGAATAAAGATTTCAGCCCCGATAATCGAGAGCTGTCCTAAAACATAGACTCCCGAAATAATGATAGCCGCCTTTTCGCCGAAGGCTTTTTCTATGAATAGCTTTATGCCTGCCGCCGTCGGATACATCGAATTGAGTTCCGCAAAACAAGACCCGGCAAGAATGGCCATGATCCCGGCAGTAAGTATTGCTATCCATGATGAGTTTCCCGCAAGGTAGCTCGCAAGTTCGATAAACGAAACATAAGTTACCGTGGCAAGGGCCATTCCGGCTCCCGTTGAAACCACGGTTCTCAAACCGACAGCGCGTCTTAATTCGGTCATATTATTTCCCGGCACCTTTCATGTTTCGTCCTGCTTCCTGGGCTCTTATCTCCTTAAGCGATTTATCGAATGCATCTATTACAAAATCAACCTCCTCTTCCGTTATCACAAGCGAAGGCATGATCCTTATAATCTTCGGATTGTTGAACGTGTATATCGAGATGACGCCGTTTTTCTTCAGAAGGCAGGCCATCCTGGGGCCTATGCTGTCTTCCGGAAACTCTATTCCGAGCATGAGTCCTTTTCCCCGCACATCCACTACGAGCTCCGGAAAATTTTTTTTCAGCGCCAAAAGCCCTTCCATGAATCTTTTCCCCATCTGTACCGCGCGCTCCGGAAGATTGTTCTTTTCAATGTATTCTATGGTGGCAAGAGCCGTAAGGCAGGCAAGGGAAGTTCCCCCGAAGGAATTTATGATGATAAAGGGATGGGAATAGAGGAAATCACTGATCTCTTCCGTAAAGACCGCGCATGATATCGGATAAAGCCCGCCCGACATCGATTTTGCAAGCACCATGATATCGGGGGTAACCCCGCTGTGCTCGGCGCAGAACATCTTCCCGGTGCGCCCGAACCCCGTCTGGACTTCATCGAATATGAGAAGTATTTCATTTTCGGTGCAGAGCTTCCTTAACCCGGCAAGATAGGAATCATCGGCAGGGCGGATTCCGCCTTCACCCTGTACAGGCTCAAGGAGCACGGCCGCCGTATCCTTTGTTATCGCAGATTTTACGGCGTCTAAATCGTTGAAAGGAACATGGATATATCCGGGAGTCAGGGGAGCAAAAGGCTTCTTGTATACTTCCCTCCCGGTTGCAGGCAGCGCAAAGCCCGTAACCCCGTGATACCCGTTCTCCATGCAGATGATCTCTGTTTTTCCTGTGTGCCCCCTTGCAAGCTTGATTGCCACCTCAACCGCTTCGCCGCCACCGCAGCAGAAAATCGAGTATTTGAGGTTCCCGGGAGTAATCTGGGCAAGTTTTTTTGCAAGAAGACCCCTTTCCCTTATGATGCTTATCCATCCGCCCATGTCATATACGTCAAGTGCTTTTTTCAAAGCATCCGTTATTTCACGGTTATGCCTGCCGGCATTAAATATTCCGGCGCCCGTAACGCAGTCTATATACTTTTCACCTGAAATATCCCAGACGCAGGCGCCTTCCCTCCGGCCTTCTATCACATCGAGCCCGGCATTTTTGAACATCCTTAAAGCAAACGGATTGAGATACTCCCTGTAGTTTGTCTCAGTCTCCTTCCTGATTTTTTCAAAATCTTTTTCGGCAAGAATATCATCCACAACGGTCATTTCTCAGACCTCCGGCCATATGATGGCGGTAATGGCATCGATTCTCATGATGTCTTCCTGGGTCCCCTTCACTTTTATTTCTCCCTTAAGATACATTTGTGTCGGGTTGATATCACCCCAGAACATGTTACAAAGAGTCTCGCTTTCACCTTCAATTATTACATCAGGGGTTCCGGCCGCCCCTTTTTCGTTGCTTAATATTTCTCCCTCCCTGACAGTCATCGTAAATTTATCACCGGTATCAACTGCGGCATAATGAAGCACTTTTGTCCAGTCCCTCTGCATTCTTCTCAGGCGCTTATTGCCGTTACACTGCTCTTTAAAGTCGGCCAGAGCTTCCATTATCTCGTCGGATGTAGCCATATAAAACCCTCCTCACACAATTAATGTGATTGTCCATAAAAAATTTGTTTTACAGAGACCTTTGAAGAATGTCCAATTTTGTTCAAGTACAAGAAAGGCGAAAATTTTAACCGCAGGAATACACGTAAGTATTTCGAGGATTAAAATTTGAGCCTGACGCAGTAATCGGACAAAAGGGGGCGTTATGCAAAGGGCTCTCCTAATATTTTTCGATTCCCCCCTGTTTCATGATCGCTGCCATAGATTTTTCGAGCGCGTCAATAACGAAATCGACTTCATCAGGCTGAATCACAAGAACAGGCATGAGCCTCATGACGGACGGCTCATTGCCCGTATATATCGCCATGACGCCGTTTTGCGCAAGCTGATAACTCATCCTTGGGCCTATGGATTCGTTGGTATACTGAAGCCCCATCATGAGGCCTTTTCTCCGCACCTCAAGAAGAAGATCCGGATATTTTTTCAACAGCACGTCAAAGCCTTTCTGGAACCTCTCACCCATTGCGGCCGCATGCTCGGGAACCTTGTTTTTTACGAGATAATCGATCACAGCCATTCCCACGATGCATCCAAGGTCGGAGCCTCCGAAGGTCGAAAGATGGATAAAGGGATGAGCGACGAGAAAGTCATTCAGCTCCTCCCGGTATATCGTGGCTGAAATCGGGTAAAGGTTTCCTCCAAGCGATTTTGCGACGGTCATTATGTCCGGAACAACGCCGGAATGTTCGCAGGCAAACATCTTTCCGGTGCGCCCGAATCCAGTCTGGATTTCGTCAAATATCATGAGAATTTCGCGCTCGTCACAGAGCTTTCTCAACCCTTGCAGATATGCATCCGTGGCCGGATGTATTCCGCCCTCCCCCTGGACCGGTTCGAGAATTATTGCCGCCGTATCACCGGTCATTGTCTCTTCCGCCGCCTTTAAATCATTAAAGGGAACCAGTTTGAATCCGGGCACCATGGGATAAAACGGCTTCTTGTACGCGTCCCTTCCTATGGCTGCAAGAGAAAACCCGGTATGGCCATGATATGCCTTGAGTGTTGAAATAATCTCAGTCTTCATCGTGAAACCGCGGGCAAGTTTTATCGCAAAGTCGTTTGCCTCGCCTCCGCCCACGCCGAACATGACATACTGCAGGTCTCCGGGGGTTATTCCGGCCAGCTTTTTCGCCAGATCGGCCTTCTGTTTGCTGCAGAGAAGAAACACGCCGAGATCATATTCATCGAGGGCTTTTTTCAGGACGGCGACTATCTCGGGATTTCTTCTCCCGACATTAAAAGATCCGGCAGATGTTATGCAGTCTATATATTTTTTCCCCGTGATGTCCCAGACGCACGCTCCTTCGCGCTTTCCCTCGATGATATCGAGTCCCGCATTCTTCAGCACTCTTGCTTTCTGGGGATTAACATACTTTGAAAAGTCGGCCAAAGCCTGTTTTTTGATATCCTCGGCACTTGCTGTCATGGCACCCTCCTGCATTATTGACGGCTTCGTAAAAAGTCATTCCGCTGTGTTGCGCTTCATCTTTCGTCATTGCAGCGTACCAATTAGTACGCTTCATTCCTCAAGATTCGCGCGCCTTGCATAATGAGCTTTTTATTTTGCCGTCTGAATTTGGACTTTTTACGAAGCTGTCATTAAATAATTCTCTTGCACAGTGAATATTTGCTTTTCAAATATCGATCATTTTGCCGACGCCGGCAAAATGATGCAAAGCCTCATTACCTGATTGTTTACAAGAGGTTATCGCCCTTTTAACAGCGTCTTCAAATCTCCTCCATTGCGTATATCCCAAAAGAGGCTGAATTTCCCGGGCACTCCAGTACTCTGCTTCATACTCATTCCGGGAATAGTGACTAATCCGCGAACTGAATATTAGTCGTTTCAAATTGGATATTCCGTGAATTGCATGTTATTCATTTTATTAAAAATAATGAAACTTTATATTTTACGTAAAGTTATTTTTTCGTTTTGACCGTGTATAAAAACCTGTGCAATATTTATCCGTCCATCTAATAACTGGTTACGCTAAGAGAATAGAAATAATAATTGTTTACCTCGCTGCTGGTATGATATAATGTAATACCAGAAGACAGGAGGCTAATATGGGTAAAGCAAAGATTGCGATTACATTGGACGAAGAGTTTATCGGCGAATTGGACAGGCTAGTCGGCGAACATGTTTTTCAAAATCGCAGCCAGGCAATA
>JAHJQU010000427.1 GCA_018819005.1 Pseudomonadota bacterium
CTTAATGCGGGTAATGCTGTTAAAATAATTGATTCCCGCTTACAAGATCCTATAATTATAGCCAATACCGGAGACAACGTTTTTACAGCGTTGTCGATAAAATGCACTCATAATGGTTATGAGGTTGAGTATAAGCATGATTAGAAAAAATTCAGATGTATCAGTATCGGTCATGCTGAGTTTTCTCATAACGGACATGTGATTGGGGATGGACCGACCGCCAAGGCTTTGACTTCATATTCGATCCACCGTCAAAGTGACAAATTGATAATTAGCATTGCCGGATAATCGATATGTTCAGATAAGGAACTCGGAAAAGAGAAATCAAGGTTGATAGTAAAAACCATTTAGATTGTTGAAACACAACTTACAACATAAAGCCGGTGAATATTAATAGGTACTGTAATGTAAAAGAAGGGAATATATGATGCTCAAAACGGAAAACGTCACCTTGTTAATTGTTGATATTCAAGGAAACTTAGCACACTTGATGCATGGGAAAGAACTTCTGTTCAAGAACGTGCAAAAGCTTATCAAAGGGATTCAGGTTTTAGGAATTCCTATTCTCTGGGTAGAGCAGAACCCTCAAGGCCTAGGGCCAACAATTCCTGAAATTGCAGACATCTTATCCAATATTAAGCCTATCAGCAAAATGAGCTTTAGTAGTTGCCGCAATGACCGCTTTGTGCAAGCACTGAAAGCCCTGAATCGCAAACAGGTCTTGATTGCAGGTATTGAGGCACACATCTGCGTCTATCAAACATCAGCAGATCTTGTGGATCTGGGGTATGAGGTTCAAGTTGTGACTGACGCTGTATCTTCAAGAAACGTGGAGAACAAGGAAATCGGTTTGCAGAAAATGAGAGATTCTGGTGTCAGTTTGACGAGTGTCGAAACCGCTCTATTTGAACTACTTAAGGTTGCAGAGGGAGAACAGTTCAGGGAGATTCTCAAGATTGTGAAGTAATTGGCTCGCCCAACCTCAAGGCGCTGTAGAGCGGAAAGCAAGAGGCGTCGGGCCAAGTTAACTGATTGTAATTAAGCGTAATACGCTTGAAAAACCCCCTTATTTTAGGCCTATATCGCCCTTTTTGGGGGTAAAAAGAGAATTATTGAAGCTTCCCGCAGCAAGCTACTGGGATTGCGTTCGCATAAAAAGATTCATCTTGACATTCGGTCCATATTTAGTACCATATACAGACCGGAGGTAATATAAATGAATATCACAAACGATATAAAGCCAGTCACTTATTTGAAATCGAGAGCCGCAGATTTATTAAACCAGATTAACGAAACCCGTCGCCCTGTAATTATAACACAAAACGGGGAACCCAGAGCAGTTCTTCAAGATCCTGAAAGCTATGAAAATATGCGTAATGCGATCGGCTTGCTGAAACTTATATCTCAGGGTGAAAGTGATGTGCGGGATGGAAGGGTAAAGTTACAAGAGGAAGTTTTTAATGATATTGAGAATTCGCTGAAAGAAAAACTGTAATGAATTCAAAGTATAAAATAGTTTGGACCAACGTTGCAGAAAATGATTTAAGAAATATCATTGAATACATTTCAGCAGATAATCCTCAAAATGCCTTAAAAATATTAAAAAAGATTAAGCAAAAAGCTTCAAATCTATACACCCTTCCTGAAAGAGGCCGAGTTGTACCAGAGCTTCAAGACCAAGGCATATTCCAATACAGGGAATTAATTGTCAAACCATGGCGATTAATATACAGAATAGCTGAACGGGAAATATATGTGTTATCTGTAATTGACTCCCGGAAGAATGTTGAAGATATCCTATTGAACCGATTGATCTATAGATAAAAAGTGCGAACAACATCATGAACTCCGACCGGGAACCCGGTGCGGCCGATTTCTTTCCTGCCGGGTTTTAAATACCTTCGAACATTGAATCTTGTTCGAATTTATAATCAGCTTCAAAATTATACTTGACTTCAATACCTGCCTTTCTTTATATATTCCCAAGAGCAACCATGATGATCTGGTAAAAAAATATGGATTTTGGACTTTTTACGATCTCATTAGCATCAATCAAGACAGCACCCTGATTCTGTATCTATATATATGGAGGAATAATGGATTTTGATTTTACAAAAGAACAGCTCATGTTCAAGCAGGAGGTCGTCCGGTTCGCAAAGAAAGAGATTGTTCCAAGAGTCCAGGAACACGACCTCAAAGGCGAATTTGATTTTGAATCATTCCGGAAGCTCGGAGAATTCGGAATTCTCGGCCTTCATTTTCCAGAGGAGCTTGGCGGAGGCGGAGCGGATGTTATAACAACGGTTCTTGCCGGAGAGGCACTGGGAGAAGCCGGAGTTGACGGCGGGCTTACCCTCGC
>JAHJQU010000496.1 GCA_018819005.1 Pseudomonadota bacterium
AGTTCAAGGGTGTAGGGTTTAAAAAAGGTCATGTTGTACGCAAGGAAGATATTCCCGAACTGTTGAAAATCGGGAAGCGGTCCCTGTATGTCCTTAATCTTTCAAAAAATCAGATCCATGAAGATGACGCTGCACTGAGAATTGCGCGGGCAGTTTCCGGAAACAATTTGGAATGGACTGAACCTCGTGAAGGTAAAATAAATATTATCAGCAAAGTCGATGGATTGTTTAAAGTGGACATTCAGAATCTTCTTAAAGTAAACAAGCTGGACAGCATTATTCTTGCCACCCTGAAAAATAATTTTCCCTGTAAAAAAGGACAAATTATCGCCTCCACGAGAATCATACCATTGGTTATACCTGCTAAAATAATTGAGCGATTAGAAAAATTGACATATCAAAAAGAACCGATTCTACAAATTAAACAGTTAAAAAAAATGAAAGTCGGTGCGGTGATCACAGGATCGGAAATCTATAACGGCCTGATTACGGATGGTTTTGATCATAGCATTGGCAGGAAGATTAAAGATTCCGGCTGTGACGTTGTAAAGAAAATCATTGTTTCGGATGACATCGAGTCTATTTCAAATGCTCTCTTGGAACTGAAGGACTTCGGGTGTGAACTTATCGTAACAACCGGAGGACTGTCTGTTGATCCGGATGATGTGACCCTACAGGGTGTTGCCAAGGCAGGGGCTGATATTTCTTTTTACGGCAGCCCTGTTCTACCGGGAGCCATGTTCATGTATGCGCTACTGGACGACATACAAGTTCTTGGACTCCCGGCTTGTGTTTTTCATTCAAAACATACGGTACTTGATCTTCTTTTGCCCCGGATCCTTGCAGGTGAAAAAATTGTTGAAGAAGATATCGTCCAGATGGGCCACGGCGGATTATGCATGAACTGTGAAGTTTGTCATTTCCCCATATGTTCTTTCGGCAGATAGCAGTGGCAAAAGAAATCTTTATAAGAACTGCGGAGTATTTTAATGGACAGCGTGTCTATGAGCCATCTTAAAGTAGGGATCAAGGGAGCAGGAGAATTGGCCACCGGCATTGCTTGGCGTCTTTATCAATCAAACATCCGTAAAATTTTCATGATGGAGGTCGCCCTCCCCCTGGCCGTGAGAAGGGAAGTCTGTTTTTGTGATGCCGTTTATGTCCAAAAAAAGATTGTTGAAGGGGTTGAAGCTGTCAGAACAGAGGATGAAAACAGCATTTACCAAGCTTGGGAAAGGCATCAAATAGCAGTGATTGCCGATCCCTGTTGGAAAACAACCGACAAAATCAAACCGGATATTATGATTGATGCCACCATTGCAAAAAAGAATCTCGGGACCACCATGGATGAAGCTCCACTTGTAATCGGTCTCGGCCCAGGGTTTGAAGCAGGACGGGATGTCCACATGGTGATTGAAACAAACCGGGGGCATAACTTGGGCAGGGTTATTGTATCGGGTCCGGCTGAAAAGAACACCGGTATACCCGGAAGCATTAATGGCTTTACCTGGGAGCGGGTATTGCGTGCCCCGGCAGAAGGTCCTTTTGGCTCGAACCTTCACATCGGTGTGACTGTCAGGGCCGGTGACGTCATAGGCAGTGTTTATAAAAAAAATGTGACTGCTGAAATTTCTGGTGTATTGAGAGGTCTTATCAAACCGGGCACCATGGTAAAGCAAGGACTGAAAATAGGTGACATTGATCCCAGGGACGACAGGGAGTACTGCTATACCCTTTCAGATAAAGCCCGGGCTGTTGGAGGCGGGGTGCTTGAGGCGGTCTTGCGAAGATTTAACAACCCATCTTCCTGCGACACAACGTGATTTTAACTACCAGGTGTGATTAAATGGAGAAAAATTTATATTCACAAATTTATGACACCTTGCAAAAAGGCAAGGCCCTTGTTCTGGCAAGAATAATAAAAAGTTCAGGGTCGACTCCCCGCGGTATCGGCAGCATCTGTTTCATTGATGAAGATGGTGTCATCACAGGAACCATCGGCGGAGGACTTCTGGAATACAAAGTCAGTGCCAAAGCAAAGGAATTATTTCACACAAAAGTTTCCTGGATTTATCATTTTCAACTATCCCAGGATGAATCAGCCCGGGAAGGAATGATCTGTGGAGGAGAGATTACCTGTTATCTTGAACCTCTGTTTCCAAAAAACAAGACTCTTCTCGAGATATTTCATTCCATAAACAACCTGCTGGAAAAAGGTCAAAGTGCAATTCTTTTGACCCTGATCAGCCATGGTATCGACCCCATGGATGAAAATTGCAGAAACTTAGTATCTATTGACCATCCGCTCATCTCTAATATTGTTGCACTGGGAAAGGGAAAAATAAAACTTGAGGAGATAAAAAGACCGGTGCTTTTGAAGTGTGATGATAGCGATGAGTATGCATTTGTAGAACCCATTGCACCTGCCCCTTTTGTCATTCTTTGTGGTGCTGGACATATTTCCGCCTGTGTCGCACCGTTGGCAAAAATGGTAGGATTCAAGGTGATTGTGTTGGATGACCGCAGGGAATTTGCCAACAGAGAAAGGTTCCCTATGGCCGAAAGGATCTGCGTGGGGCCTTTTGTCCAAACTTTAGGGGAGATCAGCATTACAAAATCATCTTACATTGTTATTGTCACCCGGGGACATGCGTTTGATAAGGCTGTGTTAAAAACCGTGCTGGATAGCGATCCAGCGTATATCGGCATGATTGGAAGCATTAGAAAAAGAGACGCCCTTTATGATGCCCTCATCAAAGAAGGCG
>JAHJQU010000428.1 GCA_018819005.1 Pseudomonadota bacterium
CATATATTAAACAAACTTGATGGACCCGTAAGAAGTCTAAAAATCGTCACTCCCGTGAAAACGGGAGTCCAGGAGTGTATGAAAAGATCCGCCGCGGCGGACTTCCGAGGGAATGACAAAAAAGAACAAATTCGTATTTTCTATGAAACCATCAAATTTAATTGTTTGACATTTATAATGTTTTATGGTCTTTATTACCTCCTAAATTTTTAGGTGTTTAAGAATTATTTTGTTTGAAGGGGATAAAAAAATGAAACAAAAATATGTAATTTTAAAAGATGATGAAAATGACAAGCTCATTATAAGGGAATATGCAGAGCTTGATAAAGAAATATATTCGCTGCTGTGCGAGGAAACATACGGAGATTCCATTGTAAAGCAGGCTATATCAGGTGGTAAAGAAGTGCTGATATCTGCTCTTAGAACAAATAATTTTTATCCTCCGATTTTGCAGGCGGATAAAATATCAGATGCTGTTATGTCTGTTTTTGCTTCTGGAAACACTCAACCGGTTGAAATATATATTGATGATATCGAGCATCTGGCTAAAGAGCCGATAGAATTGCTGGCTGATGAGACTATCGAAAGCGAGTCTGAAGAAATTGATGAAATATTTGAAGAAAGCTTCGAAGAGAATTATGAAGGAAAAGGCTCAATGGATAAGCTGAAAACGAGCATAAAAATTGCTGAAGATGAATTTGTAGATAATGAAGAAGACCTTTGATTTTAATGCAAATAACATTTGCAGCAATCTTTATCGGTAAGCCAGTATGCCGAAATCATTAATGATTTATATATAAGCTTGAAAACGCAATATTTAATGACAAGAGCAAATAGGATTGTACGGTTTTTTCTGTTCCTTCAGAGGACCTTATTTTGGGAACAGGAAGTGAGCGGTGGACTTACGCTTCCCTCAATCATTTTTCCGGGTAACTCTGTTGTCCCCAGTCTCTCCGAATCAGCTTCCTCCTGGCTCAATCGACTCTCTGTCCATCCCAAAGGCACCTCTTCAAATCGCATCTTCCGTATTTCCTATAGCATCTCTGTCCTTCTCATATGTCAACTTGGCAATTTACGTATTACTAACAAAAACGCAATATTTAATTGACATATATCTTTTACATAGTAGGAGTCGCATAATAAATGATAAATTCATCATAGTTAATAAATAGAATTCATTCTTGATCTTTAAGTTGGCCTTGAGGTTTATTGTCAGTTTATTGGGACTTTAACAACATCAGAGGAGGTGCCGATGGAAAAGGAAAGGGATTTATTTGAAAAATTAGAGAAGAGAGGAGTCTCTAGAAGAGACTTCATGAGGTACTGTACCTTCCTCACTGCCACAATGGGACTTTCATCATCGTTTGTTCCCAGGGTAGCTGAGGTATTTGCAGCGCCGGCACAGCGTCCGCCTGTCGTATGGCTCCAGTTTGCGGAATGCACCGGATGCACGGAATCACTTCTGCGTTCAATGTATCCCGGAATTGACCAGCTTGTTCTTGAAATTCTTTCAATAGAATATCATGAAACAATCATGGCAGCCGCCGGTCAGCAGGCGGAGGAGAATCTTCACAATGCCGTCAAGAAATATGAAGGAAAGTTCATATGCGTGGTTGAAGGCGGTGTAGCCACAAAATATGATGGAGCATACGGGAAAATCGGGGGGAAGACTTTCCTCCAGATTGCCAAAGAAGTATGCCCCAAAGCCGCTGCGGTAATATGTTACGGAACCTGCTCGTCTTTTGGCGGAATTCAGGCGGCAAAGCCGAATCCGGGCGGATATAAAGGGGTTGGTGAAGCAATCGGCATCAAGACTCTCAACATACCGGGATGCCCCCCGAACCCTGTCAACATAGTTGGTACAATAGTCAGTTATCTCCTACTTGGCAAGCTTCCTGCCCTCGATGATCTTGGAAGACCTCAATTTGCCTATGGAAAAACAATCCATGATCAATGTCCGAGAAGGTCTCATTTTGAAAATGGCGAGTTTGTAACCCAGTTTGGTTCCAAAGAGGCTGCAATGGGTTATTGTCTCTATAAGATGGGATGCAGAGGCCCTGAGACATTCAATAATTGCCCGACAGCAAAATTCAATGACGGCACAAGCTGGCCTGTTGAAGCAGGACATCCTTGCCTGGGCTGCAGCGAGCCTGAGTTCTGGGATAAGATGAGCCCATTCTACCAGGAAATGTAAAAGCGGTCTTTATTATTGTTAAATAATAATCCTTTTAGAAAAAAGGGAGGAGATAATATGGGTGAAAGAATTACAATAGATCCGATTACCAGAATTGAAGGTCACCTTCGAATCGAAGTCGAAGTGGCCGGGGGCAAAGTAGTAAATGCCTGGAGTTCAGGTCAGATGTTCAGGGGTATTGAAATGATTCTCCAGGGCCGCGACCCCCGCGATGCCCAGCATTTTGTTCAACGCTCCTGCGGAGTCTGTACATACACACATGCTTTGTCCTCGGTGAGGGCAGTCGAAAATGCAGTTAAAGTAAAAATTCCAAAAAACGCGCGCATAATCAGAAATATTCTTCACGGCGCACAATTCCAGCACGACCATATAGTTCATTTTTATCATCTCCATGCGCTTGACTGGGTTGATATAGTAAGCGCACTCAGCGCCGATCCTGCCAAAACAGCCGCTCTGGCCGATAATGTCAGCAATGCGCCATGGGGCGGAGCAGTATATTTCAAGGAAGTTCAGCAGCGGATTAAAACATTTGTTGACAGCGGTCAGCTTGGTCCTTTCAACAATGCATATTGGGGTCATCCGGCATATAAGCTGCCGCCTGAAGCAAACCTTATGGCTGCCGCGCATTATATCGAAGCATTAAAGCTTCAAGCCAAAGCGGCCAGAATGCATGCAATATTTGGCGGGAAGAATCCTCACGTCCAGTCATTGGTAGTGGGTGGGGTAACATGCGTTGCAGATCTTACACCTGACCGCATAGCAGAATTTTTGTATATTACAAAAGAGACTCAGGATTTCATTAATAAGGTGTATATTCCCGACCTGCTCGCAGTTGCTTCATTCTATAAAGACTGGGGCGCAATAGGCGGAACAACCAATTTCCTCGCATGGGGTGAATTCCCGCAGAGCGAGAATGAGCCCGAGAGCCTGTTAATG
>JAHJQU010000429.1 GCA_018819005.1 Pseudomonadota bacterium
AAATAAAATAATAGACTTGAAAAAAGAGGAAGACAGTGTGCCGGCTTTCACAGAAGCTGCATGGTTTCAAAGGAATTGCTGTCAAGATCAATCACAAGCAGTTTATTTCTTAAAAGGTATTCTTTGCCAAGAAGGATTTTTATTGCTTCGGAACATTCAAGCGCTGCTGTCAGTGAGACGCAATGAGACAGTGCTCCGAGGGATGTTTCGGCCCCCTTGTTCGGCCTGTTTTCAGCATCGCCGTAAATCAGCTTCAGCCCCGGGTCTTCTGGAAATATCGTTGTTATGTGCCCGTAGCTTCCAGCAATTGCCGCAGATACAAGGCGGCAGCCCGCTTTTTTTGAGGCCTCCTCCAGAATAAAACGGCCTGAAAGAGAATCGAGGCAGTCGATAACTACATCCGAACCCTGTATCATTGCGGATGCATTTTCTTCATTCAGATATTTTCGGTAGTGGAAGACAGTTACGGAAGAGTTTATCTCCTTTACTCTCTTTTCGGCGGCATCCGCCTTTGACGTTGAAATGAGACTTTCCGTGCAGAGATACTGGCGGTTCAGGTTGCTTTCTTCAAAAACATCCCCGTCAACGACGCTTAAGGTTCCGATTCCCATTCGGGCAAGAATTTCGGTAACGGCTCCCCCGAGTCCTCCAAGGCCGACAATGCTTGCTTTTGATCTTAAAAGAGTCGCCTGGTCGGCAAAAGAGAATGATTTCATGTTGCGTACATAACGCTCGGGCATGATTTCTGTTTCAAGAGAAGCTATCTCCACTTCTCTGCAGCTTATACCGGACATTCGGGATATATTGGCAATATTATTGACAGAAATACTGGTGCAGGGGGTTTTATCAGGAAGCTCTTTCTTGTCTGAAAGCGCTCTGATTTTATATTGAAGTTCAGTATTCAAAATTATCCACCCCCAACCGGAGGGAAAATTCCTATTCTTTCACCGCCCTGTAGAATCGAATCCAGCTCTCCTCTTATGCCGTCTATAAAAATCAGCTTCGCCTTTTCTTCAGGGATTTTAAGCCCGGCAACCAGATCGCGGACAGATGTTCCCGGTTCTACCGGATAGTAATCCGACGAATCGGGTGTGAATTTTACGAGTGTGGCAAAAAGCTTTAGAGTTATATATGCCTGTTTTTTCATTTTTTTAATTTTATTTATCAAAGAAATAAGATATGAAAATAAGTCATACATGACAGCTTCGTAAAAATACCAACATCTCGTCACTCCCGTGAAAACGGGAGTCCAGAAATAGTTGAAAAAGCTGGAATCCCGCTTTAGCGGGAATGACTAAAAAGAGAAAATCCGGATTTTTTACGAGAGCGGCATTGTTGAATTGATTAAATAAAATTGATTTAAATGTCAAGCACTTAAAATAAATCAGAGTTTTATATGCATATTGCCGAAACAATAATTCCGATATTTTCCATTGTAATTATAGGATGGCTTATACGCCTTAAAGGTTTTGTGCCCCCTGAATTCCTGGGGCCCGCAAACAGGCTGGTCTTTTATATTGCCATTCCCGCAATGATTTTCAGGGCTGTATCGAAAGCCTCTTTCAAGGCGCAGTTCAATTTAACCGTTCTGCTTATTACTCTTTCCTCGGTTGTTGCGGTTTTTGCACTTTCATGGATAGCAGGCAGGGCGTCAAAGATAGAAAGAAAAAACCTTGGAACATATATGCAGTCGTCCATTCACGGAAACATTGGATATATAGGGTTTGCCGTCGTCTATTATTTCATGGGACAGGATGGGTTTGTAAAAGCCGGAATAATAGGCGGCTTCGTGATGATCCTGCAGAATTTTCTTTCGGTGGCTGCTCTCGTTCTGTACGGAAAGGATGTTTCTTTCAGGAAAAACAGACTTTTTTTTGTACAGAAGATATTCGGAAATCCCGTAATACTGTCGGCAATGGCCGGGATATTTTTCTCTGTTACAGAAATGCCGGTTCCCGATGTTATAGGGCGAATACTGGATATTTTAGGCAGCCTTACTCTTCCGATGGCATTGCTTATCATAGGCGCTTCCCTCTCTTTTGAAGTTATGCGCCTCTCCGTGTTTACTGTTATTTCAACCAATTTTTTTAAACTCGTGCTTCTTCCGTGTGTGGGATTTGTTTTATATGGCTTTTATGGTATTTCTCCGAACGAATATCTGCCGGGCCTGATACTTCTTGCATCGCCAACAGCCACGGTCGTATACATAATGTCAAAAGAGATGAATGGAAATGCCGATTTTGCAGTCGCGGCAATTTCTTCAAGTACGCTGATTTCGGCTTTAACGTTTCTT
>JAHJQU010000067.1 GCA_018819005.1 Pseudomonadota bacterium
CCTTTTCAGGATGAAATAATCAGATTTTCTCAGTCATTGTCATGTCAAATATGCTTAACTGATATATTGATGAACGTCCCCAAGTCGCCCCAAGTTATTTACTTTTTTATGGACGTCCCCAATGACTCTCCTTTCCCTGCGCGCCCTTTTTTGATCTTGATTTGAGAGCATCATCCAGAGATACATCACCAATCCATTTCTCACGATCTTTCGTATAGTCGCCGCGGCCTATCGAGAACTGATTAAAAAAACGAATTGTCTCAACTATGCCCATCTCCCTGAATAGAATATTAGTAGCCCGGCGGCTTATTTCATATATCGGTCTTGTTTCAGTATTCATATGTCTAACTCCATAACCAATTCGGTTGGTGATATCACCTTGGTATATAATCCTTCAATACACTTGGCTTTTTTCAAAATTTTATCATCACATGTACAAAAATAATCAACTTTTGCGGCTGATGCAAATGCCAAATGCAAAGCATCCAGTGGTTTCAATCCCGATGCTTCCAGGCTTCTGGACAGATCTTCAAATTCTGGTGTCAACTCAAGAGATTGCTTTGCTAATTTGAGAATTGCATATGTGTCATCTTTGCGATTCTGTTCAGAGATGAATCCAATCTCAAGCAACAGTGCATCTGATTAAACGAGCTGCAATCGATCTGACTCACAGAATGACAGAATAACGAGTACAGCTTCAGCCTCAACCGCTATTCGCGGTTGGGATCTATCATCAAAAGGGCGTTGCAGGCTACAACAATCAAGGTAAATTCTCATTTATAATCAATCTCGTTACCGCCTGAAAATACGTTAAATATCAGTTTGTTGATGAGTAAGTTTAAATGTTTAAGACGTCCCCTAAGTTCCCCCTTTACTTGTTTATGGACCCTGAGGAATCCCCTATGCAGTACATACCCACTTTTCACGATTTGAGTAAAGAATAACGAGATGGTTGCTGATATTATCATGAGAAAGTCGCTTTAAAAATGGTGAAAGAATTGCCAGAATGTTGTCGGCTGTTGCCGGATTCGCTTTGACACGAATTACTCCGGGGTGCCTATGCAGGGGAAGAACAACCCAATCTCCAAAATGCTCGTCAAGAGTAACCAGTATTCGATCATAATTAATTGCTTTTTGTAATATTTGGCGATCATCTGCACGTGATTGACCCACTTCCGATGCCCGGATGACATCATAACCTGTCTGGCGTAACACCCGAGAAAGACTTGCGTCTGGAGCATCTGATCCAGGTAGAGCCTGATGTTTTCAGGCATAGGCAAACCTGATCTCGGTGTGGTCAATTGATTCTCGTGCATAGATCAAAGCGGCCTGAATATCTTCTTTCTTCAGTTCAGGGTAATTTGAAAGCACTGTATCCCATGAATTGCCTTCCGCAATCTGTTCGAGAATCACGGAAACAGGGATCCTGGTATCCTTTATTACAGGCCTACCATTGCATACTCTTGGATTAAGTTCGATTCTATTCATGGATGCCATGCTTTTCTCCCCCTTTTCCATTACATAAACCTTTGTAGTAATTTATCAGAAATCAATATAAATGACAATGAGAAAAGATTATGGGCTAGTGAAAAAGTCGTTAAGAAATTTTACCCATTACAGAACAATCATTGATGTTCCCCAACGCTCCACGATAACGCTGAAAAGGAGAGAAACGCATAATTTCATGGGCGTCCCCATAGGTCCCCAATCATCAAAAGGGCGTTGCAGGCTACAACAATCAAGGTAAATTCTCATTTATAATCAATCTCGTTACCGCCTGAAAATACGTTAAATATCAGTTTGTTGATGAGTAAGTTTAAATGTTTAAGACGTCCCCAACTCTTCCGCTGCGCTGTAGATGATTTCTCCGGTCTTTAAAATATCGGCCAAGAAACCGCTCGGATCGTTCTCTTCTTCCAAAAGCACTGGTTCAATCATCGGATCTATATCCCTTCTCAGTTTGAACAGTTTAGCGCTGGACAATAGCCAGTCGCCTTCAAACCGGCGAAGCACAACAGCCACGTCAATATCGCTTCCTTCTTTAGCCGACTTCTTCGCATATGATCCGAAAAGAATAATTTTTCTCACCGGAAAATTCTGGCGGACTGCTTCGGCAAATCTTTTTACTTTTTCAACAGCCTGCTCTTTATCCATGAATACAACTCCTCAGTTTTATTAAGAATATCGAGACAACGCGCAGTATCCATAGACCGGAACAGTTTTTCTTTATAGGTCGGATAACGAGCTTCCACATTCAATGGCTCAAGCATGTTCAGAAAATCTTTTTGTTCGCCTGACATGACAACGTGTAATCCGGATGATTCAGCCAGTGAAGCCAGGTTGTGGGTATAGGGTGCGGTCTCATGTTTCGCCAGAACATAATACCCCTTAAGAATCTTCTCTATCGCCTGGTGACACATGAAGCCAACATAAAGGAATCGCTTGCCGGTCAGCATCACTCTTGCAGTCTCCAGATCGTATTCGGCAAGATCAATCCAATATCGAATTTTTTCATTCATGTCAGTAGTCTTTCCTGTTTTCCTGGAAAAAATTCCTCATGATTTTTAAGTGACTATAATAAAAGGGAATTTGCCTGTCAATGTTAAAGATGACTATAAATCTACTACCAAAAGTCGGAACTAATACTGCCGATGCGCTGAATCGAGCATTGGAACAACCTTTGTTTCTAACTCGTTCCCTAAAAGCCTATCCACCTGATGATATCTCCGTAAAACCATTCATATGTTGAATAAGCTGTAATGTGCTGCGAGAAACTCGCAAAGGCGAATAAATATTTGCTTTTTGATGAGTAAGTTTAAATGTTTAAGACGTCCCCTAAGTACCCCCTAAGTACCCCCCAAACGGGCTATAGGAATATCATTGTCTGTAAGGACGATTTCCGTTCCATCTGCTACGAGAGACAACAAGACTTTTATATCCGGAGGCTTTTTTTTGATATCAATAGTTTTTGTCAGCACGAGTTTTCTCCTGTCTTGTAATTAACTTTTTCTTATTCTAACCCAGAAACACGAATTTGTAAACCTATTGGGTAAGATTTCCAACGCTGCCCGTTAACTCCGAAAAGGATAGAAACGCATAATTTCATGGGCGTCCCCGTAGGTTCCCCGGATGACTAGGCTTCCCCTTTAGATGAGTTTAAAAGTTTAATACCCTAAGCACCCTTCTATGATCTTGGGATAATATTTACCGGATACTCGGCTATGGCCAAGTCCATGGTCACAATGGTCATTTCGTGTTCGATAGCCTGGCAGATGAGCATACGATCAAAAGGATCACGATGAAAGGAAGGCAGAGTTGACAAATGAGTTATGGCGGCCTCATCAAGAGACAAGCTCGAAATATCGTGGCGCTCTCGCTGCAGAGGCAGGTATTTTTCCGGTGACAGAGGTAACGGCAATTTTCCAAGGCGATATTTAATGATGGATTCCCAAAGCGACACAACACTTAAATAAACTTCGTTTGCAGAATCTTGGATAATGTCTTTCAAGGACTTCGGCAAATGATGATCACCGCTAATGTACCAGAGAAAAATATGAGTATCTATGAGAAGCTTCATGACCCTTCATATTCTCTGATTATATCTTCCGGGAGTGACTGGTTAAAATCTTCTGGAACGATAAAGTCGCCTGCACACAAACCATAAGGTCTTAATGGAAGAGACAGGGGATTAAGGGGTCTAAATTCGCCCAGCGGCTTTTGTCCTTTCAAAATGATAAAAGAATCGCCAGCTTCAATATGTTGCAAAATAGAAGGAATGTTTTTTTCCAAATCTTCAATGGCGACTTTAATCATGTAGTTATTCCTCCAAATCAATGTCGGTCGATTCTAAACGATCTTCTGATACCTATCTCCCGCTTCTCATGATTATAGAAATGTCGGCAAAATGTCAAGTCTGCCCCCATTCGCCTCCCCTGAAAAGGATAGAAACGCATAATTACATGGGCGTCCCCATGTGCCTCCCTATGTTGATGAGCGAAAGTGTGCCAAAGTTATTTGCTTATTTATGGACGTCCCGGATGACGCCCGCCTACTTTCTTTATACAACAATTCAGGATCTAAATCGGCTCCGTTTCCCCATTCAATTGTGTCATAATTTATGCGAACTGATTTAAAAATATTCTGATCTTTTAATTCGGTAAAAA
>JAHJQU010000430.1 GCA_018819005.1 Pseudomonadota bacterium
ACCTGTCCCATGGGTGCGATAACCTGCCGCGACAGGATGACCATGGCAATCAGACCGCCCTGCGTGAGAGTTCCTTCTGAAATCATATAGACGCCGGCGATAACA
Organism: Pseudomonadota bacterium; assembly: GCA_018819005.1. Lineage (GTDB taxonomy): Bacteria > Desulfobacterota > Desulfobacteria > Desulfobacterales > RPRI01 > RPRI01. The sequence continues at coordinate 106 of JAHJQU010000430.1, forward strand.
GCCGCCACCACCACCGCACTTTGCACAAAAAAAGCAAAGTGATTGACGGATGATGAGAGCAGTCTCGACACGGAACCCCATTTTGCGATGTAGCCGACCGATTCTTCCCACGCACGCTGGATCTGACTCTCCGCGCCGAGCATCTTGATAGTCTCAAGCCCCGATAATCCTTCAATCAAAATGGAATTTTTCTGAGAGGAGGCCTTAAATGTCTTTTCAACGGCTCTTTGCAGGGGAACCTGGATCAGTATGGCATAGAGCAGCATCAATGCGATAGCGGCTATGAATATATAGACTATGCTGCCCCCGATATACCAGACAACAAAGAGGCCCAGAGCCATGAAGGGGAGGTCGATAAGAGAGGTAATGGAAAATGAGGTGACAAAATCACGGATTCCCTCGAATTCCTGCAAGTTCTTGGAAAAAGAGCCGATGGATTGAGGACGGACCTCAAGCTTAAGACCCATAACTTTCTGAAGAAGCATCGCAGATATTTGCAGGTCTGCCCTCTTTCCAGCCTCATCCACAAAATAACCGCGCAATGCGCGCATTGCCGATGCAAACAGATAGATAATCGTAATGCCGATGGCGAGAACCCAGAGGGTTTCCACGGCATTGTTGGGAATCACCCTGTCATATACTATGAGAACAAAAAATGGACTGGCCAGACCAAAAACGTTGATCAGGAATGATGCAACAAGAACATCACGATAGATGCGCCATGATTTAAATATGGTTCCCCAAAACCAGTGTTTTCCAGCACCTGGGCTGAGATCGTCAAGAGACCCCTTTTCCATCCGGAATTTCGGACGGACGAAAATGGCGTATCCCGAATAAAGTTTTTCCAATTCCTCCCGCAAGATGATTTTTTCTCCCATGCCTGTTTCAGGCATCAGTATCTTTAATTTTCCTCCGGACATATTTTGAACGAGGACACATGCTTGCCGTTCATTGAGAAGCAATACTGCGGGAAGTTGCATGTAGGAAATTTTTGCAAGAGATTTCTTCAAAATGCGGGTTGCCAGATCGGCCCGGGCGGCAGCCCTTGAAAACAGCTCTACCGTGAGGCGATTATGGACGAGCGGCAGACCGGAACTTAAGCCGGCGCGGGAAGCGGGACGTCCATGCAGCTTCGTAAGCTGTATCAGGCAATCAAGAAGCGGGTCATCATGTCTATCCGCGTCCTCTCCGAGATTCCATTCCCCCGGAGGGGCTTCTACATTAATTTCTGACATAGATATTGTCTTTCGATTGGGAGAAAATAAACATTGACGGCTTCTTAAAAAGGCATTCTGCTGTGTTGCACTTCATCTTTCGTCATTGCAGCGTACCGGTAAGTACGCACCCTTCGGGCCCCGCGTTTGCGGTATTTCTAAAGATTCGTGCGCCTTGCATAATGAGCTTTTTACTTTGCCATCTGAATTTCGATTTTTTCGAGTCCATAAACATTGGGGTTAAATCCCTTGACTCTGTTACTGAACATCGATAACTTCAATCGTACATCATACATTATAACATTTCATCCTCTTTGTCGAGACACGATTTAGTTTTCATTCTGAAATGTCCCTTTTGTGCGATCTCGGCGTCGATCTGCGGGATTTCTTGTGCGGCATACATTGTGTATGCCTCCGCGCAATTCCTTGATTTCCTTGAGCTTGCCCAAAATTGCCGATTTCCGAATTGAAAACACCATAGTATCTTTAATTTGCTTCCGGATGGACACGATTTAGAAAATGTTTCCCAAAAAATCATTTTAAGTATATATTACATATTAAAATAATGCTATCCTTATACCTAAAGAAGAGCTGAAACTTTTTTCACCTTGAGAACGATTATTATTTAGGAGAAAAGCCATGCTTTATGTAGAACGGGACCGAGATGGAAAAATCACTGCATTGTACAGCAGCCCCCGTCCGGATGCAGGTGAACAGAAAACCGTAATGGATGAAGAAATTCTCGATTTTCTTCATAAAACCATCAGCGCGGATACCCGGAAGATGCTGCTGGCGTTATCGGATATGGGTATCATCCGACTGCTGGAAGATCTGATCGATCTCCTCATCCAGAAAAACGTTATTATTTTTACGGAGCTTCCGGAACAGGCCCGGGAAAGAATCACGGAGCGGAAGCGGCTTCGGGAGACGGTCGCTTCACAGGACCTGATGGTTGACGATATTTTATAACCCTTGACGCTCTCGTGAGACCTTTGCATAACATTCGATTTATCGCCATATCCCAAGACATGGCGAGCGTCAGTTATTCAAAGCTCTCCTTGTATAAACAGGGTGTTTTCAGATTTTCATCATACCCTTGATAGGCTTCGGCTTGTCAACAATATATCCCTGAATTGCGTCAAGATTCAGCTCTTTGAGAATCTGCCACTGCTGTTCTGTTTCCACCCCTTCCGCGATAACCTTGATATCTATGCTGTGGGCTACGCTGCACAGTGAGCCGATGAAGAACCGGCTGTCACTCTCCTCGTCCTTGAGTTCCCCGGTGTAGGCCCGATCGATCTTTACATAGTCGGGACGCATTGATTTGAGGTACCGTAAATTGGAGAAGCTCTGGCCGTAATGATCGAGTCCCATGGCGTGCCCGCATTCACGTGCAAACATGCCGAAATCACTTACTAAATTCTGATTCTGAACTGCGCTGAGTTCGGAAAATTCAAAGATGATCCGGGGCGCCGTACGGGGCAGAGTCTTTAGAGAGGATTGCAGCCATTGCCTGAACGTGTCATCCTTCAGAGAGGCGGGAGACAGGTTCACCGCGATGTTTCCAACACTGAGCCGGCTGCTGTCGAGCTGCATAACCTCTTCGATAACGATTCGGTCTATGGAAGAAACGAGATTCAGGCGCTCGGCAAGGGGCATAAACACGCCGGCGCTCAAGAATTTGCCGCCTTCCTGAATGATCCGGGAAAAAATCTCCAGATGGAGGAGTTGGTTCCTGTCGGTCGTCTTAACGACCGGCTGGGCATCGAGGCTGATTCTGCGCTCTCCGAGGGCCTTTTCAAGCATATCCTTCCAGTGCTGCTTCCCCAGCGGTGCCCTGTCCGTTTCTTCGGTAATCGCACGGACAATCCATCCGTTAGGTACCGTCTGCATGGCGGAGGTCAATGCCAGATCGGCTTCCGAGAGGAGGCGGCCGAGCGTGGTAGTTGCTTCATAGGTCGCGGCTCCCACATAGCCGATGTTGTCCGTAACCGCGAGCTGCTCAGAGGCAATCTGGCTCAGCTTGTTGGCCACGCTGCCTGCTATCGTCTCAGCATCCCATGGCGGAGCATCGGGAAGAAAGATTCCGAAGTCGCCTCCCGTAAGACGGGCAAGGGCGCAGCTAGGGTACTGTCTGGTGGCTTCCGAGAGCAGCGTCGCCACTCTTTTCAGGAATTCGTCACCGGACTGAAAACCCTTCGTCTGGTTAAGTTTATCCAGATCGTTCAGCTTGATCAGCAGCAGAATGCCCTTGGTGACGCTGTCGCGGCGATCGAGCCGCGCGGTGATCTGAGTATCGAAATAGCGACGATTTCCCAAACCGGTTACCGGGTCGTGATAGGAACGTTCCCGTAATCCTTCGGCTTGGGTTACCTGCTCTTCGAACATCTCCTTCACTTTATTGGTCATGCGGTTCATGGCCTCGACCACGCGCCTTAGCTCCTTCGTCCAAGGCACGCGTTCCTGGATCTCATACTCCTTTCTGCACAAGGCGTCGGCCTGACGCTCCACGAGTACCAGCGGTCTGAGTAGAAAGCGCAGCCCGAATCCTCCGGCAATGAGCACGAAAATACCGCAGGCGATGAACCACCGGGTCGTGCTGACCATATCTTCCCAGAGCGTCTTGTAAGCATAGCCGGGATGGCTTTTCACCACAATCGTGCCTGCCTGAATCCAGCCGGACATCACATTTGCACTTGCTTCGGGGGTCTCCAGGGGGATCCAGCGGATGAACCACGGAGGAATGTTTTCGATTTTCACGCTCAGGACGCGCTCGATCATAATATTTTGCTTGGCATCGACCAGTTTGATGACTTCGTAATATCCGCGATCGAATACTGCGTTGATCATGCTTTCAACCGAAGGCATATCATTTTTAATTACATGCTGGGAGACGGAGAGGCCAAGAGAGGTTGCCGTATCCTGGGAATGTGATTCGAGTTGATCTACCAGGAAGGAACGGGTGCTGTCGAGCTTTGCATACCACGTCCCGGCAAAGAGAATAAAAAACAGAATCAGCGTAAAAATAATGAGTTGGCGGTATAGTGTCATTGTATAAACCCCCTCTTTACAGTTTGTTTTCCGACATCTTCTGCATGAGACCTTGCCATGGTTTGAGCCGGTCGGCACTGCCGGCCATCTTGCCTTTCCCACGCTCTTTGGCTGTCCAGAGTCCCAAGCCGTTAAAGCTGAATATAGGCATTAAATCGGTTCGTTTCGATGCTGGATCGATGGAGTCTATCAGGTTATCGATAACAAGAGGTTCGGCTCCGGGTTCGCTGTAATAGGTCAGAACCATGTGGGCTATATTATATTGAATTGCCTTAACATACGCAATGTTCAGCTTCTCTTCGGCAACACCCATCGCCTTAAGGGTGAAATATTTGGCAATTGCAAAATCCTCACAATCACCGGCCTTCTTGCAAAGAAACTCAAGAGGAGTCGCCCAGTAATCTTTCACTCCCCATAGGTCAATGTCGTTTACAAACAGAATTCTGCTGTTAAAAAATTTGTTGACTTTTTCGAGTTTTTCCCTGTCGGATGGGCTTTTATCATTGTGGATCAGATCTTCCCAGGCAGTGAACCGAGCCGGCGCCTCTTTGCCGCACTTCTCTTCTGCTTTCTTTAAGAACTCTTTATCGAAGCGAAAGATTGTTCCTGTAATGACCGGTGCTGCGATTACCAGACACACGAAAAGAGTAAAAAGCGGCAGGATTGGTTTATTTTTTTTCAAATGCTTGGCCACTGTCGTTGGAGTTGACCCATCCTGTTGAGTACTTTGTTCGGAAGGGAGGGACACCTCTTACTGTATCCGGGCGCTGCTATGAGAAACTCCGGCATCATACCACCATGCACATCCGGGACGTGTGCATGGTGTTCTATTGAAGCTCCCCGCCACAAGCAGCGGGGAATGCGTTCACTGTTTCGGTTCAACTGCGCGGCAAAGTCCCAGGACTTTAATCCATCGGTTTATCCCATTCCGGCGGCAAGGGGATCAGCTCCGTCAGCTTAGCCTCAACTATGCTTTCGTCAGGCATTTTCAGGCCCAGGGTATCTATCAACCTCCCATACCGCTTAAGACCCTGTATTCAGAGTACAATTTATCGAAATTAGCTTTTACGAGGTCGGATTTGGCGGTGATATATTCAGCCTGGGTATCAAGGACGTCGAACATGGTGCGTCTTCCGATATTCCACTGCGCGGCAAAGGCTTCTGCCGTTGCTCCGGTTGACTTGACATATTCCTCAAGGCTCGTCACCCTTTCCTTTGTTGCCGTGTAGGCCTCCCAGGAAAGACGAACCGACTGAAGGACCTGACGCTGAGAGCTATTGAGTATTTCTCTTGCTTCATTGATCAGATGCAATGTTTCCGCTATCCGCGCCTTGTTCCGGAAACCATTAAAAATATTGAACCGAACAACGGCGGTTGCCATCAGCTCACGGTAGTGATTCGGATAAGTAACGTCCGTTTGCCACTTGTAATCCGCCGCAACATCAAGACTCGGATAATTAACCCTCTTTGCGGTCTCATACTGTGCCCGCCTTGACTCAAGATCGGCTAAAGCAGATTTGAGAATCGGATGGTTTTTCATGGCCACCTGTTCCGCTTCGTCCATAGCTGAAGGAATGGCTGAATCCATGGGAGCAACCTTGACAAGGTCTTCCGGAAGACGGCCGATTACAGCCTGATAATCTGTTTTTCCGTCGGCAATATTTGCGGTGGTTACGACCATGTTGGATTGCGCCAGCGCAAGGCGCCCCATAACCTGGTCGAGATCGGCTTTGCGATCAACTCCCGATGTGCTCCGCAACTTCATCTGGTCGGCAATCCGTTCATGATTGAGCAGGTTTTCTTTAGCAAGCTCGGACAGTTCCATGTTACGAAGCAGATTCAGGTAAACCCTGGATGCCTGCAGGGCGACGTTTTCCGATGTTCCCTGCAACAGGTAAGCTTCAGACTGGACGCGGGCTTCCTGCCTTCTAACCTCGGATTGGGTCGTGCCGAAATGGAACACATTCTGGCGGAGGCTCAAGACGGTGGATTTAGGTTCGGTTGTTACCTGATCAGATGCTAACGGTGGTGGCGAGTTCTTTCCGTCCTTTATTATGTCTTTGCCATACGAAATGGATGAGTCAAGGGTTGGGAAATATCCTCCCTTGGCCTGAATCACTTCCTGGTCCCTGGCCAGTCGATTGTATGCGACCGCCCTGATATCCGGATTGGTCTGCAGAACATACCTGATCGCTTCCTCCAGTGTTTCTCCACGGGCGTTCCCACCCCCCCAAAGAAGAACACTCACACCAACAATGACCATGCATTTGAAAAATGATTTCATCTTTTGGTCCTCCTTAATTCATTGCCGATTTCTATGGAATAATTTAATAACGTTGTATTATCGATCTATAAATGTTCCTAACCTGCGAAAGATTAATCGCAGCCCTTCGGATTTGTTATAAATATCTAAACATCTGCATATTGTCAAGAAAGTTTTATATTTTCATGCAGCCTATGGCGGATAGCTTTAAAATAAACAAATTTATTATTCTCACCAATTTGTTTTAAGCTCGGCATTTTCAAGGCTGGACAGTGGAAAGAATATCTGCTTTTCAGGCTGAATGAGGCAGGTAATTGTAAAATGACCCATAAAAAGATTGTCATTCATGTATGACATATCTTATAATCATAATAAGTACTTTGGGAATGGGACCGGGATACCTTACTACAAACAGGGCTGAAATATATTCGCCAAGGGAGGTTCAGAGGCATTATGAAAAAAAAGGAAATTGATTCTCCGCGTTTTTCCGAAACACCAACTTCAACATCACCGGACGGCGAGATATTCGCATTACCGCGGGAATCCGATTACCAAAAAGAAAACAACCGGCTGAAAAAACTTGTCAAAGAACAGCGTTTGAAAAGCCGGGAGATTGTAGTAGTTATGGGCGTGGGCTTTGTCGGCGCGGTAATGGCCGGTGTGGTTGCCGATTCTGAAGATAAAAAAAGCGGTAAGCCCGGATATTTTGTTATCGGCATGCAGCGACCCTCTACAAGATCATTCTGGAAGATTCCTTATATAAATCGTGGAATTTCACCGGTTGAAGCTGAAGATCCCGAGGTGGCGCCCATGATCGCAAGGTGCGTAAATGAAAAGAAAACCCTGACTGCAACTTTTACATATGATGCCCTCTCCCTTGCCGATGTGGTTGTTGTGGATGTTCAGTGTGATTATCACAAGGAAACATTAGGAGATTGCCGCAAGGGGTATGCCGACATTGCAGCGCTTGAAGAGAGTCTGAAAGTTATAGGCGAAAAAATTGAGCCGGATTGCCTGATTCTGATTGAAACCACAGTGCCTCCGGGAACCACCGAATATGTGGCCTATCCCATAATCAAAAAGGCCTTTGAAAAAAGGGGGCTTAGGGATGCTGAACCCTTGTTGTCGCATTCTTTTGAACGGGTCATGCCAGGCCGTAACTATGTGGCTTCCGTGAGAGATTTCTGGCGAGTATGCAGCGGTATTAATGCGACGGCGCGTGAGCGCGTTACAAAATTCCTTAAAGATATAATAAATGTGGAAAAGTTTCCCCTGACGATCCTTGAAAAGCCCATCGAAAGTGAAACCTGCAAGATCATTGAGAACTCCTACAGGGCTACCCTCCTTGCTTTTATGGATGAATGGAGTGTGTTTGCGGAGAGAAACGGTGTGGATCTGACCAAGGTGATTGAAGCAATCAAAGTCCGCCCGACCCACTCCAACATAATTTTCCCGGGCCCCGGTATTGGAGGATACTGCCTGCCCAAGGACGGAGGGCTGGGTGTCTGGGCTTATCATACTCTTATGGGCTTTGAAGATGACATATTTAAAGTTACACCGCTTGCAATTGACATCAATGACACCCGTTCTTTGCGGGCCGTTCAGCTCGCGCGAGATGCCCTGCGTAATATGGGAAAAATTGTAGCGGCATCAAAAGTAACAGTGCTGGGGGTTTCTTACAGGCAGGATGTGGGGGATACCCGTTACAGCGGGTCGGAAATCATGGTACGGAAACTGGCGGAAATGGGTGCGGAAATCAGGGCGCATGATCCGTATGTCAAACACTGGTGGGAGCTTGAGAAACAGGACAGCTATCCTGCATCCGGGCATTCCTGGGCAAGGTTTTTCAGAAACCAGGAAAATTTAACCGAGCTTCGCATGAGTAAAAACCTGCCCGGCGCACTTGAAGGATCAGATGCGGTTATACTTGCGGTAAGGCATAAGGAGTACCTTTCACTGGTACCCGATGATGTCGTAAAAATGGCCGGGAAACCCCTTGCGGTTATAGACTGCTTCGGGATTTTAAATGATGATGACATCTGCCGCTATTTTGAACTCGGCTGTGAGGTAAAGGGGCTTGGCAGGGGGCATATACAAAGGATCAAGGAAAAGGTGAAGAGGCGTAAGGTATGAGGCGTGGGTAATCAGAACAGTAGTTTCAGCGGTTTTATTACCACTTTGCATAATGCTCTTCCGTAAAACCGACGGCGTTTTTCAATTCCCACATTTCCTGGCCATTTGACAATATCCCCTCAAATCGTCCGAACGGCTGGTGAAATTTGCTTGCTATGACGCCAATGTTTAT
>JAHJQU010000431.1 GCA_018819005.1 Pseudomonadota bacterium
AGATACGCGCAGGGCAATATTTGAAGCGCAATCCAATAGAATTTACGTTCGAGCCATAACCGTAGATATTTCCCCGGATTCCAGGCTGGATGATCTTTACGGACATTTTCACCATAATGTCATTTCAGACGTTCGTCAGCTCCGGACAGGCTTTTAAGGATATATGGAACCTTAACCAGGCAATAACGCTGAAGTTTTTTAAATAGCCTTTGACAAAATCCGGCCAAAATGAGAATAAAATACAAACTGTTGTGCAGGATACGGTTTCTTCGTGCGCTTACAGCTTTGCTCACGCCAGTTTTCATATATACACGAAATTATTCTCAAGGGATATTATGTGTATAATCAAGTCAGGAATAAACAACATCCCATGTTCTAATCAAATAAACGGCCGGAGACTGTAAAGCGGTGGTGAATAAAGAAAATAGATCAAAGGGCATTAAAAGCTGGCCTCAGGATGACCGTCCGAGGGAAAAGCTGCTAAAGCGCGGCGTAAACGCTTTAAGCAATTCCGAGCTGCTGGCGATCCTGCTACGAACAGGGGTCAAGGGCAGCAGCGCGATTGATCTGGCGCGCCAGATGTTGAATCAGTTCGGCACGTTTCGAAACATGAGCCATACGGATGTGCGCGAGTGGAAAAAATTTAAAGGTCTTGGCCCGGCCAAAATAGCGCAAATCATGGCGGCGCTTGAAATCGGGAGACGTTTTCGCGAAGTTGAAATCAGCGACCTAAAACAAAAAATAGATAAGGCTGAGGATATTTACAATATATTAATGCCGCAGATGCGCGACCTCAAGATTGAAGTTTTCAAAGTAGTCTATCTCAATAACAATAACAGTATTATTGATATCAGCGCCGCCGCCACAGGCACTATCAATATGGCGATGCCGATCGTGCGGGAAATCATACATGAGGCGCTCCAGAAATTCGCGGCAGCGATTATTTGCGCCCATAATCATCCTGGTGCCGGCACATTGCCCAGCCCGGAAGATAAAAAGTTTACGGAGGAACTATCCGCCGCAGGCAAACTCATGGGAATCAAGGTTCTGGACCATATCATCATAGGCGACGACGCTTATTATAGTTTTGCAGATCAGGGTTTAATGGGATAAGGGAATTCTTATGACCAATCAAGATCCGGAACAAATAGCGCGCGATAATATTGACAGCCAATTAATTGCCTGCGGCTGGGTTATTCAAGACAAAAAACAAATTGACCTGAGTGCAGGCCCTGGCGTAGTTGTCAGAAAATATTACACGCAAGAAGGAAAACAACTTGATTATGCCTTGTTTGTAAACGGCAAACCTGTTGGGGTTATTGAAGCTAAAAAAGAAGAAGGGGTTCATTTAACGAAACATGAAGATCAGTCCAAAGGTTACGCCGACAGCAAACTGAAATATCTTGATAACGATCCTCTGCCTTTTGTTTATGAAAGCACCGGCGCCTTAACCCGGTTCACCGATTATCGCGATCCCAAACCTCGTTCCAGACCGGTTTTCACTTTTCACCGTCCGGAAACATTTCGGGAATGGTCAAAGCAGGGCAACACTTTGCGGAAGCGGATACTCGACATTCCGGCTTTGTCAACCGCGGGGCTGCGGGATTGTCAGACCAGCGCCATCAATAAACTGGAAAATTCCTTTTGCACCAATAAGCCCAAAGCGCTCATTCAAATGGCCACAGGATCGGGCAAAACATTTACGGCCATCACATCAATTTATCGCCTGCTTACTTATGCAAAAGCCAGGCGGGTGTTATTTCTGGTGGATACCAAGAACCTGGGAGAGCAGGCCGAACAGGAATTCATGGCCTATATGCCCAATGACGATAACCGCAAGTTTTCCGAATTGTATGGCGTGCACCGCTTGAAATCAAGCTTTGTGCCGACAGATAATCATGTGTATATCAGCACCATCCAACGCCTGTATTCGATACTGAAAGAAAAAGAGCTGGATGAAAAAGAAGAAGAAACAAATCCCGCTGAAATCAAATGGGAAGGACGCCAGCCGGTTCCGGTGGGATACAATCCCAAATTGCCCGTTGAGTTTTTCGATTTTGTGGTGATCGACGAATGCCACCGCAGCATTTACAATCTATGGAAACAGGTGCTGGACTATTTTGACGCTTTTTTAATCGGGCTTACCGCAACACCCGATAACCGCACGTTCGGATTTTTTAATCAGAATATCGTCAGCGAATACACTCACGAGGAAGCCGTTACCGATGGCGTCAATGTAGGCAGCGATGTTTATTTAATTGAAACAAAGATCACCCGAAAGGGGGGCAAGATATGGAAAGGCCAGTATGTGGATCACCGGGAAAAACTCACCCGCAAAAAACGCTGGGCGCAACTTGATGAAGATGTAGTTTATTCCCAAACCCAACTCGACGACAAAGTCGTCAATCCCAACCAGATTCGCACCGTGATTCGAACCTTTAAAGAACATTTGCCGGAGATGTTCCCGGATCGTTACAATGAAAAGGGTGAATTTGAAGTACCGAAAACATTGATCTTTGCCAAAACCGACAGTCATGCAGATGACATTATTCAGATCGTACGCGTAGAATTCGGCGAAGAAAACCGCTTCTGTAAAAAGATTACTTACAACAGCGAAGACCCCAAAAGCACCCTGGCGCAGTTCCGCAACGACTATCACCCCCGCATCGCCGTTACCGTGGATATGATTGCCACCGGCACTGATGTCAAACCGCTGGAATGTCTGCTTTTTATGCGGGATGTAAAAAGCCGCAACTATTTTGAACAGATGAAAGGCCGGGGTACGCGCATCATAAATTTAGACGACCTGAAGAAAGTGACCCCTTCGGCTAAATTAACAAAAGACCATTATGTGATTGTAGATGCCGTGGGTGTGACCAAAAGTTTGAAAACCGACAGCCGCCCTCTAGAAAAAAAGCCCGGCGTGCCGCTGAAAGATTTGCTGGCAGCCATTATCGTTGGCGCAAGAGATGAAGACCTTTTCACCTCTCTGGCCAATCGCCTTGCCCGTTTGGAAAGGCAGCTCACCGATAAAGAAAAATCGACCTTTGCCGACAAGGCCAATAACAAAACCATCCCCCAGATCGTGAAGGAACTGCTCAACGCCTACAACCCAGATATACTGGAAGATATCCGCCTCAAAGTGGAGATGGAAAATCCCGATGCACCTCCCGTTGAAAAAGATGTAAAGCTGAAAAAACTCACCGCCGTGTTGCAAAATCAAGCTGCCGCTACCTTCAATGGCGAGCTCAATGACTATATTGAAAACGTGCGCAAAGCTCATGAGCAAATTATTGATCTGATAAATCCCGACAAGGTAACGGCTGTTGGCTGGGACAAAGACAATAAAGATAACGCCCGGGAATTATTAAAAACCTTTGCTGACTGGATAGTCCGGCACAAAGATGAAATCACCGCCCTGCAAATCTTTTACAGCCAGCCCTATCGGCGGCGCGAGCTGACCTTTAAGATGATCAAGGAACTGGTAGATACCATTGTCGCCGATAAACCAACACTTGCGCCATTGAGTGTCTGGCGGGCCTATGAGCTGTTGGAAAGCGTCAGCGGCCAACCCAAAAACGAATTTGTGGCCCTGGTTTCCCTGATCCGCAAAGTGGCGGGCATTGATGCCACGCTCATCTCTTATGATAAAACGGTGGACAGAAATTTCCAGAATTGGGTATTCAAAAAACAGGCCGGCAAGCTGAAATTTACTGAAACGCAAATGGAGTGGCTGCGGATGTTGAAAGACGCGATTGCCAACTCGGTGCATGTTGATGTAGATGATCTGGAATTAACACCCTTCGATGCCCAGGGTGGCAAGGGTAAGATGTGGCAACTCTTCGGCAATGAGACGGAAACCATTATCAACGAGCTGAACGAAGCATTGGCGGCTTAAGATGAATTTGGATTTGAAAGATATTATTCCAAAATCTTGGGAGATCAAACGACTTGGTGATTTTGTCATAACAGAAAAGGGTAAAAAACCTAAAAATATTTCTAATAAATATAATGATATTTATCATTTGCCCTATGTGAACATTAAAGCATTCGAAAAAAATATTATTGATGAATACACTGATGGCGTGGGTTGTGTTTTGTGTGAAGAAGACGATTTTGTTATGGTTTGGGATGGGTCACGTTCTGGTTATGTGGGTAAAGCGATAAAAGGTACATTGGGAAGCACATTAGTCAGGATAAAATTTCCAGGTATTTATCTTGATTATGCGTACTACTTTTTGCAGTCAAAATATTTAGAAATAAATACAAGAGCCAAAGGCGTTGGTATTCCGCATGTTGACCCAGCGCTCCTGTGGAGCTATCATTTTCCAATTCCACCATTTCCCGAACAACACCGTATTGTCGCCAAGATAGAAGAGCTGTTCAGCCGTTTGGATAAAGGCATCGAAAGCCTCAAAACCGCGCAGCAACAACTCAAAGTCTATCGGCAGGCAGTCTTGAAATGGGCATTTGAGGGGAAGTTGACGAATAAAAATGTAAAGGAAGGAGAATTGCCTGAGGGGTGGAAGTGGGTGAAGATCGGCGAAATCAGCAATGTAGTGAGAGGTGGTTCACCCAGGCCGGCTGGTGACCCAAAATATTACGGTGGTAAAATACCTTTTCTTAAAGTTGCTGATATTACGAAAGACAATAGTGTGTTTTTGTATACTTTTAGTTATACAATTAAAGAAGCCGGTTTACATAAAACGAGAAAGATTTCACCAAATACTTTATTGCTTTCAAATAGCGGAGCAACTTTAGGGATTCCTAAAATTTGCATGATAGATGCGACAATGAATGACGGGATTGCTGCGTTTTTAGATCTGGATGAAAGGAGCAACCTGTATTTATTTTATTTCTGGATGAGCAAAACTCACGAATTACGCAATATAAATATGGGAGCTGCTCAACCAAATTTAAATACTGATATAATTAAAAATTATGTAGTTCCATACTGTTCTTTTGAGACCCAAAAAGCTATTGTCGCCGAAATCGAATCCCGTCTCTCCGTCTGCGATAAAATTGAAGAGAGCATTGAGCAAAGCCTCAAACAGTCCGAAGCTCTGCGGCAAAGCATTTTGAAGAAAGCCTTTGAGGGCAAGCTCGTTCCCCAGGACCCGTCGGATGAGCCTGCATCAAAATTGCTGGAACGTATCAAAGCGGAAAAAGAAAAAACGGCAATTAAAAAACGGAGCCTCAAATGAAACCGGCAGAATAAAGCGTTTTGGTTTTCAAAGAACTTAAATGGATATATTTAAAACGTTATGACAAAAGACAAATTGGTACAAAAACTCAACGAACTGAGAGACTTGCCTGCTGAAACAGAAGTCTTTGAATTTAAAGAGGCTAAAAGCGGTTATGATTTCCGCAAGCTGGGCAAATATTTCTCTGCGTTGTCGAATGAAGCTAATCTCAAAGGCACGCCTCATGCCTGGCTGATTTTCGGAATTAAGGATCGAGGAAGGACAATTGTCGGGAGCCGGTTTCGTTCAAACCGTAAAGACCTCGATAGCCTTAAAGGAGAAATAGCCGAAAAAATAACGAACCGAGTTACTTTCATCGAGATTTATGAACTACTTATGGCTGATGGTCGGGTACTCATGTTTCAGATACCGGCAGCTCCAAAAGGAATACCAATTGCATTTGAAGGCCACTACTACGGACGGGACGGTGAAGAATTGTCGCCTTTGAATCTGGAGGAGATAGAACGGATTCGGGCACAGTCGATGATCGAAGACTGGAGTGCGATTATCGTACGCGATGCAGACATAAGTGATCTTGATCCGTCGGCAATCGGAAAAGCACGAAAGAACTACAAGGATAAATTTCCTTCGTTATCGGGAGATGTAGATTTATGGGATGATTTGACCTTTCTCAATAAAGCAAAATTGACCATAAAAGGGAAAATTACCCGTGCTGCAATAATATTACTGGGGAGGGCGGAATCGGAACATTTTATAGGCCATGCTGAAGCAAAAATACGGTGGGTGCTTAAAGATGCCAAAGGAAATGACAAGGATTATCATATCGAAAGTTGTCCATTATTGTTGGCAGTCGACAAAATATATTCAAAAATCCGTAATCTGAAATATCGCTACATAAAAAACGGGACCCTTTTCCCCGATGAAGTTGATCAGTACGAACCCTTTATTATTCGCGAAGCCATCAACAACTGCATTGCCCATCAGGACTATGCCAAGGGAGGCCGTATTAATGTTGTTGAAATGGATGATCAGTTGGTTTTCACAAATCTTGGCAGCTTCATTCCCGGATCTGTCGAAAAAGTTGTCAGGGAAGATGCACCCGAAGAGCACTACCGGAACAAATTTTTGGCTACAGCCATGTTCAATTTGAAGATGGTTGATACGGCTGGGGGCGGCATAAGAAAGATGTTCAATTATCAGAGGGCCAGGTTTTTTCCTATGCCTGAGTATGAACTGTCCAAGGAAAGGGTTAAAGTAACGATCATCGGCAAGGTTCTCGACTTGGATTTCGCAAGAGTGCTGGCGAAAAAACGGGATTTGGATCTTGATGATATCATTGCGCTCGATAAGGTCCAGAAAAAGAAAGTGTTGACTGACTCTGAGAGTAAGCGGCTTAGAGGGAAAAGACTCATAGAAGGAAGAAAGCCAAATTATCACATCTCTTTTGATGTTGCCGAAAAAACGAACATGCAAGCCGAGTATATCAAAATCCGTGGGCTGAAAGATGATCATTTCAAAACATTGATCCTTGAATATTTGGATAAATATAAACAAGCATCAAAAGAAGATATAGATAAGCTATTATTGGATATTCTGCCGGGTGTTTTAGATGAAAATCAAAAAAAGAACAAGATTCGTAATCTGATTTATGCAATGTCAAAAAAAGATAAGACCATTATAAATCGAGGCACTAACCGATATCCTCAGTGGGTGCGGGCAAGCTAAAGTTTAGCTAAAGTTTAGATAAACTTTAGCTAAACTTTAGATAAAGATGAAGTCAGCCAGCGGAGAGAAGATACTGTAAAATAAGAAAATTACATCACTCAATTCATGGCCCAAGATTATGCGTTATGTGCCTGTATGGGCGGCTAAGCGGCACTCTTAAGGTACTTGACAGGTACTTGATAGATTGAACTACGAATGACCGTTAAAAGAAATATATTATATTTATTTTAGTATGTTATGATTTTTTCGCTACTTGATGGGTACTTGATATAGAGAGATTCGGAATGGGCCTTTTATGCAGGAGTAAAAATTCTTGAGCAACGAAACCAACAATACATCAAGCATCATCAGTAAGATCTGGAGCTTCTGCAACACGCTGCGTGATGACGGCGTGGGTTATGGTGATTATTTAGAGCAACTCACTTATCTGCTCTTTTTAAAGATGGCCGATGAGTTCAGCAAGCCGCCATATAACCGTAAGTTGCCTATACCCAAGGGATACAACTGGGAAAGTCTCACTGAAAAAAGCGGCGCCAGCCTGGAATCGCATTATACGACATTGCTGCGTGAGCTGTCACATTCCAAAACTGTTCTGGGTCAGATATTCATTAAAAGCCAAAACAAAATTCAAGACCCGGCCAAGCTCTTCAAGTTGATTGATATGATCGACAAAGAGCAATGGACTGTAATGGGAACAGATGTCAAGGGCAAGATTTATGAAGGTTTGTTGGAAAAAAATGCCGAAGATACCAAAAGCGGGGCGGGGCAATATTTTACCCCGCGCGCTTTGATTAAAGCTATGGTTGCCTGCATACAACCGCAACCGATGAAATCTATTGCCGATCCAGCCTGTGGGACCGGCGGTTTTTTCCTGGCGGCTTACGACTACATTTCCGATTCCAAAAATTTTACGCTGACCAAAGAGCAAAAAGAGTTTTTGAAAAACAAATCATTCTACGGCAACGAAATCGTGGCAGGCGCGCGCCGGCTTGCGCTTATGAATATGTTCCTGCACAATATCGGCGATATTGATTCTGAAACATTTATTCTGCCGACCGATTCGCTTGTGGCCCCCGTTGCCACGCCGATGGATTACGTGCTTACCAATCCACCTTTTGGCAAGAAAAGCAGCATGACTTTTACAAATGAAGAAGGTGAACAGGAGAAAGAAGACCTCACTTATAACCGTCAGGATTTTTGGGCGACCACCAGCAATAAACAATTAAATTTCGTCCAGCATATCCATACTATGCTCAAAACCAGCGGCAAAGCCGCGGTTGTCTTGCCCGACAATGTATTGTTTGAAGGAGGGGCGGGCGAGACGGTTCGGAAAAAAATACTGGAAACAATCGATTTACACACGATATTACGTTTGCCAACCGGCATATTTTACGCCCAGGGTGTCAAGGCAAACGTTCTCTTTTTCGACAACAAACCAGCCAGTAAAGACCCCTGGACAAGCGAGGTCTGGATATATGATTACCGTACCAATATCCATCATACCTTGAAAAAATCGCCATTGAAGTTTGAAGATCTCAAGGAGTTTATTGCCTGTTATAGCGCTTCAAACAGGCGTAAACGCAAAGAAACCTGGCACCCGGAAAAAAATCCCGAAGGCCGTTGGCGCAAATTTACTTACGAGGAAATTATAAACCGAGATAAGACCAGCCTTGACATTACCTGGCTCAAGGATAAAAGCCTTGCCGATCTCGATAATCTGCCCGACCCGGATATCTTAGCCAACGACATCATCTCAAATCTGGAAGCAGCCGTTGAAAGCTTCAAAGAAATCATGGTAACCATCAACGGGAAATAAGAAACGAGGATGAGTGGTCATGGCTGATAACCAGACACAGGCCGCAAGGCTGAAAGAGCATATTCTTGAAGCAGTATCGGATTCTTCGGAACCGCTGACTTTCGGAAAGCTCGGGAAGATTTTAACAGACCGGCTTGGCGCAGAGAAAAAAGTATTGAAAAAAGCCGTAGACGATCTGATAGCCGCAGGAGAATTGACATATACATACAGGCACGGATGCTCTTTTATAGAAAAGTCTTTTGAAAAGCCCGTGCGTGTGTCGGAGCGTATAGTGCTTGTGCCTTACGGAATGAGTTTTGCGAGCGATCCTGGC
>JAHJQU010000432.1 GCA_018819005.1 Pseudomonadota bacterium
GATACCCTGTGAAAATACACAAAAAAATAAACGGCTGAGATTATAAGAAATACCAGCCACCGGTGGGAATCCCCGGATTTTAAATGATTTTTATATACCATTATGTTTTTTACCGGATTTTTAGAATAGAATACGGTTGAAATAATTGTTTGAATCTTTAGAACATAATTTGTTTTTTGTCGAGGGAATAAGAACAGATCATCTCCGAAAGAGTTGGTGATTGTATTCGGATTCAAGGATTCAAGGGTTCGGGGATTCGAGTGCTACGAGGTGATGAACCGAAGTGAACAGAAACGGCGGGCGCATTTTGGTTTATCCTGATTTGCAATCAGTTGCCAGACTGGTCATATTCCAGCTGCAAAGACCGGATCAAATCTTTCACGGAGACAATTTCATTGACCCTGTATGCGTTTGCGCCTGCAAAGGCAAAGCCGTTTTTAAACTTCCCTTTTTTCGCGCCTGCAAGCGCAAGAGCAATGCAATAAGGGCTTTTATCAGTATCGCAAGTTTTGATGCACTGGTATGGACATTTGAAAGGTTTCTTCTTGCCGGATTCAACTTCATCTAAAAATTGATTGTTTATTGCCCGTCCGGGAAGGCCAACCGGACTTTTTATGATAACCAGGTTTTCTTTCCTGGCATTCAGATAAGTCTCCTTGAAGCCGGGACTCGCGTCGCATTCGTAAGTACCTACAAACCGGGTACCCATCTGAACACCGGCAGCTCCCAGATTAAACATTTCACGAATATCTCCGCCGGTAAAGACTCCGCCTGCAGCAATGACCGGAATGGTGGTGTTTCGCTCAGTTGCGAAAGGTTTTACGGTTTCAATAACTTCTTTGACCAATTTATCCAGGACAAAATCAGGATCATCAATCTGTTCCTTCTTGAATCCCAGATGCCCTCCCGCTTTGGGTCCCTCCACCACAAAAGCATCAGGGATGTAATCGTGCTTTGCCAGCCATTTCTGACATATCAGTTTGGCGGCACGGGCAGAAGAGACAATAGGCACCAGCTTTGTTTTAGCGCCATTTATAAGGTATCCCGGCAAATCCATAGGAAGACCGGCGCCTGAAATAATTATATCAACACCTTCTTCAATAGATGCTTTAACAAGGTCGGCATAATGGGTCATGGCGACCATGATGTTTACCCCGATAATTCCGTCAGTCAACTCCCTTGCTTTTCTTATCTCACGTTTAAGGGCTCTGACATTGGCTTCTGTGGGATTGACAGTAACATCAGGCTCATCGATGCCGATCATGGCAGCTGCAATCACACCAATACCACCTTCATTGGCAACAGCAGAAGCCAGCCCGGCCAATGAAATGCCTACTCCCATACCCCCCTGTATGATAGGAATACGGCTTACCATGTCACCTATTTTAAGCGCGGGAAAATCCATGCGGCAACTCCTTTGAACCAAAACAACGTCTCTCCCCGCTACTTGCGGCGGAGAGCTTTAATTCTGGAATGGTCTATACATATAACGGATGAATTGCAAAAAAATTCAGTGGTTTTACAAATATTTTACAATTATCGTCTTTTTTCAAGCCTTGCCACGGATTCTATATGCCAGGTATGAGGAAACATATCAACCGGCTGGACTTCCTTTACTTCATAATGCTCTTTCAGGACAAAAAGATCCCTTGCAAGAGTGGCCGGATTGCAGGACACATACACAATTCTCCGTGGGGCCATATCAGCAACCTGCCTCACAACGTCCTTATGCATTCCTGCCCTTGGCGGGTCAATGATCATAATATCGGGCTTTTTACCGATTTTTGAAAGGCTCTCCCTGATATCTCCCAGAACAAATGTGCAGTTTGAAATACCGTTCGTCCGGCAGTTTTTATTCGCATCAGAGACAGCGCTTTCAACAATCTCAAGACCGGTTATCAGTCCTGCATCCGCCGAAAGGAATACGGGTATCGTACCTGTTCCGCTGTAAAGATCTACAACAGTCTCCCTCCCGGAAAGTCCGGCAAACGCCTTCACCTTTTCATAAAGAATTTCGGCGGAAGGCGTGTTGGTCTGAAAAAAAGAGTTTGCCGATATTTCAAACTCAAAACCTCCGAGCCTATCCTTTATACAAGGAGAACCGGCAAGAACCGTTTCATATTCTCCGGTTGC
>JAHJQU010000433.1 GCA_018819005.1 Pseudomonadota bacterium
CGGATTCGAACTTTGCGCGCCAAATACGTCGGTATCGATGACGATAAACGGGCCGGCTCCTATCATGCTCGCGATGTTTTTAAATGCCGCCATAGACCAGCAGGTAGACAAATTCAGAAATAAAGAAGGGAGAGACCCTGACGAAAAAGAATACGCGGGTATCCGTTCAATAGTATTTTCAAATGTCAGGGGTACTGTCCAGGCCGATATTTTAAAGGAGGATCAGGGACAAAACAGCTGCATTTTCTCTATAGAATTTGCCCTGAAGATGATGGGAGATATCCAGGAATATTTTATAAAGAACAATATCCGAAATTTCTATTCGGTTTCCATTTCCGGTTATCATATAGCTGAGGCGGGCGCAAATCCCATAACCCAGCTCGCCCTGACACTGGCAAACGGGTTTACCTATGTTGAATATTATCTGTCGAGAGGCATGCCGCTTGACAGTTTTGCACCAAATCTTTCCTTCTTTTTTTCAAACGGAATGGACCCAGAGTACACGGTCATAGGAAGGGTTGCGCGAAGAATATGGGCAGTTGCGATGCGGGAGAAATACAAGGGATCTGAGCGTTCACAGATGCTTAAATACCATATACAGACTTCAGGAAGATCGCTGCACAGCCAGGATATCCAGTTTAATGACACCAGAACCACATTGCAGGGCCTTTGTGCCGTATATGACAACTGCAACAGCCTTCATACGAACGCATTTGATGAAGCAATAACCACTCCGAGCGCGGAATCCGTGAGACGGGCGCTTGCAATCCAGCTTATAATCAACAAGGAATGGGGGCTTGCAAATAACGAGAATATGAACCAGGGGAGCTTTATAGTCGAGGAACTGACCGATCTTGTTGAGGAAGCCGTTCTTGCGGAATTTGACAGGATTACAGAGCGCGGCGGCGTTCTCGGCGCCATGGAAACAGGATACCAGCGAAACAGGATCCAGGAAGAGTCTATTTACTATGAGACCTTGAAACACACGGGTGAATATCCGATTATAGGCGTTAACACCTTCCGTGATCCTGACGTTGATCCTGAAGAGATGTCGTCATGCGTTGAGCTTGCGAGAGCATCGGAGGGAGAAAAAGAGGCTCAGCTTTCGCGACTTGAAGAATTTAAAGAAAGAAACGCGGATAAAGCTACTGAGGCTTTGAAAAGGCTGCAGATGGTTGCTCTTTCAGGAGAAAATATATTTGCCGAGCTTATGAATACCGTAAGGAGCTGTTCACTGGGGCAGATTACTCAGTCCCTGTATGATGTCGGGGGCAAATATAGAAGAAATATGTAAGCGAAGGGTTCAAGGAGTCGAGGATTCAAGTGGTTAGGTCGTGGATAGTGATTTGATCAACGACCTTCGATGTACGAAGTACTAACTAAGCTGGAGGAGAGACCTTTGAAGAACATTCAATTTTGACCAAGTACAAGGAAGGCGATAATTTCAACCACAGGAATACATTGAAGTATTTCGAGGATTGAAATTTGAGCCTGACACAGCAATCGGGCAAAAGGGGATGTTATGCAAAGGTCGAAGGAGAAAATACGATATGATAGAAGCCGTAATAGTGAGCGCCGTAAGAACACCTCTTGGGAGTTTCAACGGGGCCCTTGGAAATGTCGGAGCCACAAAGCTCGGATCCATAGTAATAGAGGAAGCTGTGAAAAGGGCTGGCATCGAAAAAAAGGATGTTAACGAAGTGATAATGGGCATGGTTCTCCCATGCGGTTACGGACAGAACCCAGCCAAGCAGGCCGCTGTATTGGCAAAAATGCCTTGGGAAGCCGAGTGTATTACGATAAACAAAGTGTGCGGTTCGGCCTTAAAGGCCGTTATGCTTGCAGCCCAGGCGATTCAGACCGGAGATGCCGAAGTTGTGGTTGCAGGCGGAATGGAAAACATGAGCATGGCTCCATACTTTCTTGAAAAGGCAAGGTTTGGCTATCGCATGGGGCCTGGAAAGCTGCAGGATCATATGATGCACGACGGACTCTGGGACAATGTCAATGATTTTCATATGGGAATGTCAAATGAACTCTGCTCGGAAAAATACGGAATCAGCCGGGAAGATCAGGACAGGTATGCCGCTGAATCGTACAGGCGCGCCATGCATTCTATCTCTTCAGGTCGTTTTTCGGATGAAATCGTTCCGGTTGAAATGGCAGGCAAAAAAGGACTGACCATTTTTGACAGGGATGAATGTCCGCAAGAGACAAGCTATGAATCCCTCGCAAAGATGAAGCCTGCCTTTAAAAAAGACGGTGTCGGAACCGCTGGAAATGCTTCAATAATAAGTGATGGGGCTGCCGCTGTAGTAGTCATGTCCAAAGATAAGGCCGAAGCGCTCGGGTGCAAAATCATTGCGCGGATCGGCGCCCAGGCTTCTTACGGCATAGACATGAAGTATGTGCTTGTGGCGCCTATATGGGCGATACCAAAATGCCTAGCGAAAGAGGGACTTTCAAAGGAGGATATCGATCTTTATGAAATCAATGAGGCTTTCAGCGGTTCAACCGTTGCCGTACTTCGTGAACTCGGTCTCGATCCTTCAAAAGTAAATGTTAACGGCGGAAGTGTTGCAATCGGTCATCCCATCGGCGCAAGCGGGTGCCGTTTACTTGTCACGCTTTTGTATGAAATGATAAAACAGGACAAAAAAGCAGGCCTTGCTTCCCTCTGCCTTGGAGGGGGAGAGGCCGTTGCAATGATTGTTAAAAGATAAGTATTCAGCCACAGATTCACACAGATGAACGCAGGTAGATAAAATACAAGAAAAATATCAGTGATGATCAGCGTAGATCAGTGGCTGAGTATTTACATTAAAAGATAAGGAGAAACAAATGGATATAAAAAAATTCGGTGTTATTGGAGCAGGTCAGATGGGAAACGGCATTGCTCAGGTTGCAGCCATGAGCGGCCTTGAAGTTATAATGAGCGATATCAAGGATGAATTCGTCAGGCGTGGTCTTGATACAATCACAAAAAATCTTACACGGGGTGTTGAAAAGGGGAAGATGACGGTAGAGGAAAAAGATGCCGTTTTGAAACGCATTAAGACCAGCACCGATTTAAAAGACATGGCTGGTGCTGATTTTGTCGTTGAAGCTGCCACTGAAAACGAGCAGTTAAAGTTTCAGATTTTTAAAGATCTCGATACAATATGCCCTTCGCAGGTGATACTCGCAACAAATACATCTTCTATTCCCATAGGACGCATTGCCTCCCAGACAAAGAGGCCAGATAAAGTGATTGGCATGCATTTCATGAATCCGGTGCCTGTCATGAAACTTATTGAAATAATACGTGGTATCGCCACTTCCGACGAAACATTTAAACTTACCTGGGACCTGTCTTTAAAATTCGGAAAAACACCGGCTTTGGCAAATGACTATCCGGGCTTTATTGCAAACAGGATACTTTTGCCCATGATTAACGAAGCGGTGTATTGTCTCTATCATAGCGTAGGCACAAAAGAGGATATTGATACTGTTATGAAGCTGGGAATGAATCATCCGATGGGACCTCTTGCTCTCGCAGATCTTATCGGACTCGACACCTGCCTTGCCATAATGGAAACTCTTCATAACGGCTTTAAGGATTCAAAATACAGGCCCTGCCCTCTTCTCCGGAAATATGTTGAAGCCGGATGGCTGGGAAGAAAAACGGGAAGGGGTTTTTACGAATACAAATAAGGAGGCTGTATGCCGAAAAAAAAAGAAACTTCAATTGTCCAGGTCGGTAAGAAAATCCGGAAGGTAAGGGAAGAAAAAAAGGTGTCTCTTGACCAGATAGCAAATGAAACGGGGTTTTCCATCGATTCTCTCAAGAAGATTGAGGCCGGCAAGGTTTTTCCTCCTGTCGGAGCGCTGCTCCAGATTGCAAAGGCCCTTGAAATCGACTCCGGATATTTTTTGAGGGAGCAGGAATCCACTTTAAGCAAGCGCATTAAAGCCTATACCAAGCGTACTGAAAACTACGCATACACAACGCTCACACCCGGGGCTGAAAACAAGCATTTGAAAGCCTTCAAAGTGACTGTTGATCCCATGCAGAATCATACAGGGGTCGGTTATAATCACGAAGGGGAAGAATTCGTATATGTCCTAGAAGGAAATGTTGAAGTAGTCGTGGGAGACCACGTTAACAGGCTGGGGGAAGGCGACTCATTGCATTTTAACTCCGGGATAAGGCACATGCTTAAAAATGTCGGGGAAAAAAAGGCGGAGCTGATCGTCGTTATCTACGGACCATGACGGTTTGTGAAATATTTTGGTTCCTGGTTCCTGGTTCCTGGTTAAAAGCAAAACCAGAGACCAATATGTATATAAAAGGAGTAAAAGATGTCATATTTCCTTACCGATGAGCAACTCATGATCCGGGATATGGTCAGGGAGTTTTCAAGGAAAGTTGTAGCCCCGACAGCCATGAAGCGGGATGAGACGAAGGAATTTCCGGCCGAAAACTTTGAAAAGATGGCGGAACTGGGACTCATGGGTATGATGGTTCCGCCTGAATACGGAGGCGCCGGCACAGATACGGTGAGCTATGTCCTCGCGCTTTCAGAGATTGCATACTCATGCGCATCTACTGCCGTAGTTATGTCTGTTCACAATTCCATAGTCTGTGAAAGCATATGCCGTTACGGGACGGAAGACCAGAAAAAAAGGTATCTGCCGGCTCTTGTTTCCGGAAAAAGTATTGGCGCTTTTGCCTTGACTGAGCCGCAGGCCGGTTCGGACCCTGTGAGCCAGAAAACATCTGCGGTTAAAGACGGTGATTACTATGTATTAAACGGCACAAAGAGATTTATCACAACTGGAAAAAACGCGGGGCTTACAATAGCTACCGCAAATACAGAGCCTTCCAAAAAGCACAAGGGAATAAGCGCGTTCCTTCTGGCTAAAGGAACTCCGGGATTTATTGTCGGGAAGACCGAGGATAAGATGGGTCTGAGGGCTTCCGATACAACAGATCTCATTCTTGATAATTGCAGAGTTCACAAAAAGGATCTCCTGGGGAGCGAGGGAGATGGTTTTAAAATAGCCATGACAGCCCTTGACGGCGGCCGGATAGGAATCGGAGCGCAGTCAGTCGGAGTTGCACAGGCCGCCCTCGATGCCGCAGTAAAATATTCAACCGAACGTGAGCAATTCGGCCAGACCATATCAAAATTCCAGGGGCTCCGATGGATGATTGCAGAAATGGCAACTGAACTTGAAGCGGCACGCCAGCTGACCCTTTCGGCAGCGGCCACGAAAGACAGGGGAGAAAAATATACACTCGAGGCGTCCATGGCAAAGCTTTATGCTTCTGAAATGGTGAACCGGACTACAGCAAAGGCCTTGCAAATACACGGCGGATATGGCTACATTAAAGAATATCCTGTAGAAAGATTTTACAGAGATGCCCGTGTTTTTACAATATACGAGGGTACATCGGAAATACAGAAGATCGTTATTTCAAATCACATTTTCAGTGACAAGAGACGGCCGTGATAAAGGCATAAGGCGTAGGCCATGAGGGAATATACGATAGATCACGGGTATTACCCGGATGTTCTTGGCGGAGTCAATGTTGTGGAAATCGAAGGTGGTGCAGTGATATAGGAAGATTGAAGCATATTCCGTGAATACTGGAGTCTTGCTCGACAATTGTTTTATAGTGATAATAAGTAAGTCCGAGGAGTTCGGCTGTAAACAACCGTGCACAGCAGAACAGAAACCTAATAAGGAATTGATATTATGCCAATATATGAATTTAAATGCTCGAAATGCTCTGAATTTTTTGAGCTGCTGTTAATGAATAGTAATGAGGAAGAAGAGCTAAAATGCCCTAAATGCGGAAGCGATGCTTTCGAGCGGGTTATCAGCACAACCAATTTTGCAATGGGTGGCAGTTCCGGCAATAAACCATCTGTGAACTCTCAGACAAGATCATGTTCGAGCGGTTCCTGCACGACCTATGACATACCCGGCCATACCAGATAGTTACCTTCCGGAAATGGCCTTTTTGTGCGACCTCTGTGTCAATCTGCGGAATTTCTTGTGCGGCATACATTTCGTATGCCTCCGCACAATCCCCTGATTTCCTTGAACTTGCCCAAAATTGCCTGTTTCCGCATTGAAACCGAAACGCGGTAGTCAGCCGCGGCGGATCTTTTCATGTATTTCTGGACTCCCGTTTTCACGGGAGTGACAGAATTTTCGATTTTTACGAGTCCATCTCTCTCTCCAGACCATCAAAGCATAATAAATCTGGTTTATTGACAACTATTCCTTCAGGCATTATTATTGCAAATAAATTCAATAAGGAACAGACATGATACGGACTCACAAACAAGAAAAGAAACAATTCGAAAAACTTTTTAAAAAGGGTAATATCGATGACTTTGAAGACCGGTTCAAGGTCCTTGAGGCTTTTCTTCAAACGGAAAAACATTTAACTTCTGCGGAACTGACACAAATTCTGAATGATAACGGGCATAATCTCGATAATGAGTTTGTAAGAGACACATTGAAACTGATGTGCAACTTTGGTTTTGCCCTGAAAAACAAATTTGATAATGGCGTGGTTCGTTATGAACACTTGCATCTTGGGCAGCACCATGATCATATGATATGCATAAAATGCAAGAAAATCGTTGAGTTTGAGGAAGATGCCATAGAAAATCTGCAGGTTAATATCGCTTCAAAGCATGGGTTTCACCTGCTTCAGCATAAAATGGAACTATATGGAATTTGTTCCGAATGTTTGAAAGAAAGAGAGAGGCTTATGCCGCTTTCAATGGCAAAGCAGGGCGAGCGGCTTGTTATCAGAGAGATTATGGGAGGCTCCGGTGCACGCATGCGACTTTTAAGCATGGGAATCAGACCGGAAGACGAGATTGAAGTCGTTACGAATTTCAGCAAGGGTCAGGTTGTCATTGCCGTGCAATCAAGCAGATATGTAATCGGACAGGGCCTTGCGCAAAAAATAATTGTTGAACCTGTTATTGAATGCTGAGGAGCGTTATTCATGCTGCTGAGTGAATTGAAGGAAGGCGAAACCGGGGTAATAGTACGGGTAGGCGGAAACGGTGCTTTGCGCAGAAGAATTCTTGAAATGGGAATAGTAAAAGGTACTAAAATATATGTTGATAAGTATGCCCCATTGAAAGATCCATTAGAGCTGATTGTAAAAAATTACCATATATCTCTGCGGGTTGAAGAGGCAGCGCAAATAATGGTGGAAAAACTGCAGCAACAGGACTGACGGCTTTTCAAAAAGTCATTCTGCTGTGTTGCACTTCTTCCCCGCCCTGTTGAATTCTCGCTGCGCGAGACGGCAGTGCCGATTCAACAGGGTGAGTCATTGCAGCGTACCAGGAAGTACGCTTCATTCCTCAAGCTTCGTGTGCCTTGCATAATGAGCTTTTTACTTTGCCGTCGAAAATGTAACTTTTTATGAGTGTGTCAGGACTTAATTATTCTATGTCTGAAAAAAAAGTCATAACTATTGCTCTTGCCGGAAATCCAAACTCCGGCAAAACAACCATATTCAATAACATTACCGGCACAAGGCAGAAGGTGGGAAACTGGCCGGGTGTTACCGTTGAAAAAAAAGAAGGGCTTATCCAAAAGTTTGGGTACGATCTTAAAATTGTTGATCTTCCCGGAACATACAGCTTAACCCCTTATTCGATAGAAGAAATCGTAGCCAGAGACTTTGTGCTGGAGGAATCTCCTGATGTTATCATTGATATTATAGACGCATCCAACCTCGAAAGAAGCCTTTATCTTGCAACCCAGTTAAGAGAAATCGACAGCAAGGTGCTTTTTGCCCTTAACATGGCGGATATTGCCATTTCGCACGAAACTAAAATTGATTCCGAAAAGCTTTCCAACCTTCTCGATGTCCCTGTTGTTTTTACCGTTGGAAACAAGAATGAAGGAATGGATGACCTTTTGAAAGAAGCAATTAAACTTGCCGAATCGAGTCCGGATAAAAGGGAAAACCGGAATGTGAAATACAGCAGGGATATCGAGAATGCTATTTCAAAGATTCAAGACCTTATTGAAGAAAAAGCAAAAGACAAGATTAACTACAAGAGCCGATGGACGGCAATAAAACTTCTTGAGGATGACAAGATTGTTAAGGAGCGCTTTGTTGAGAAAGCAGGAGCAGCCGGTGAGGAGATACTTGAAGAAACCGGTGTTCTTCGAAAAGCCCTGTTGAACTCTTTTGACGAAGATCCTGAAATAGTGATGACCGATGACCGCTACGGGTTTATTG
This sequence comes from Pseudomonadota bacterium, assembly GCA_018819005.1. Taxonomy (GTDB): domain Bacteria; phylum Desulfobacterota; class Desulfobacteria; order Desulfobacterales; family RPRI01; genus RPRI01. The sequence continues at coordinate 8,273 of JAHJQU010000433.1, forward strand.
CCGGCATCATCAAGGAAGTGCAGACAACAACGATAAAAAAGCGCGTGGACGTTTCGCGCAATATTGATCTTGTCTTGACTAACCGCTTCATAGGATTTCCGATATTCATTTTCTTCATATGGGCCATGTTCCAGCTGACATTTACTCTTGGGGCATACCCGATGGACTGGATTGAAAGCGGTGTAAGCCTTATTTCTTCATATGCAGGCAGCATTGTTCCCGAAAGTCTTTTTAAAGATTTGCTGATAAACGGAATTATAGGGGGTGTCGGAAGCGTAATAGTTTTTCTACCTAACATCCTGATTCTTTTCTTCTGTATCGCCCTTTTTGAAGATACGGGATACATGGCACGAGCGGCTTTTATCATGGATAAGATCATGCATCTTATAGGGCTTCACGGAAAGTCGTTTATACCGATGCTGATGGGATTCGGGTGTAATGTTCCTGCAATAATGGCAACAAGGACCTTGGAGAGCGAAAAAGACCGTATCCTTACAATCCTGATTACTCCTTTCATGTCATGTTCCGCAAAGCTTCCTGTTTATATTGTGCTTGCCGGTACATTTTTTGCCGCAAAAGCGGGCAATGTGATTTTCTCCTTATACCTTCTCGGGATTCTTCTTTCCATAATATCCGGGAGGCTCTTTCGTTCAACACTTCTGAAAGGAATTGATGCCCCTTTTGTAATGGAGCTTCCTCCATACAGGGTGCCGATGCTAAGAAGCCTCATGATTCATATGTGGGACCGGAGCAAGATGTTTTTAAGGAGGATGGGGGGAGTTATACTTGTAGGTTCGGTTATCGTGTGGGCGCTTTCGGCTTTTCCCAGGAATGTAGAGTATTCTGCAGATTATTCTTCTGAAATTGACCGGGCAAATGAATCTTTCAATATAAAAATTGCTGCTGCAGATGAAAAAGATAAAGAGCTTTTAAAAAATGAAAGAATTGCTGCCATAGCTGAAATAGAGAAAGCAATGAATGCGGAAAAAACCGAAAAATCGTACATGGGAAGAATAGGGAAAGGAATTTCTCCTGTATTTGAGCCTCTCGGTATTGACTGGCGGGGCAGCGTTTCGCTTTTAACGGGCTTTTTCGCCAAGGAAATAGTTGTAAGCACTTTAGGAGTGCTCTATTCAACAGAAGGACCGGATGATAAAGACGCATTAAAAAATGCGCTCCGCTCTTCCGGCATGACGCCTCTTTCAGCTCTTTCCATGATGGTTTTTGTGCTTCTTTATTTGCCGTGTTTTGCTACTATAGCAATGATAAGAAAAGAAACGGCCTCTTTCAAATGGACTGCTTTCAGCATAATATACAGCACAACTATTGCATGGATCGCGGCTTTTTGTGTTTTCCAGGGAGGAAAACTGCTCGGCTTTCAGTAACCAGGGTTCAGGGGTCGGGGTTCAGGGATCTCCGCCTGCGGCGGACATGCGGCACAAGGAACCAGGAAATTGTTTCAACCTGCCTACATAGAAACTTATAAAAAAGGATTGTTGAAGAAAAAGGCGGAACAGGCCCGCAACATACTTGCCTCATGTGTCCTATGCCCGAGGCAGTGCAAGGTTGACAGGCTTTCCGGCGAAACCGGAGTCTGTACAACAGGCGCAAGGGCGATGGTGTCAAGTTATAATGCCCATTTTGGAGAAGAGGCTCCGCTTGTTGGAAAAAATGGTTCCGGTACAATATTTTTTACGCATTGCAATCTTCTTTGTGTGTTTTGTCAGAATTACGATATAAGCCATGAAAGCTCCGGAGAGGAGGTTTCGGACGATCAACTCGCCGGCATAATGCTTGCCCTTCAAAAATCCGGCTGCCACAATATCAATTTTGTCACTCCGTCCCATGTTGTGCCGCAGATTCTTTCCGCTCTCGAGATAGCAGTTGAAAAAGGCCTTTATATCCCCCTTGTTTACAATACGGGAGGCTATGACAGGGTTGAAACTCTGAAAATTCTTGACGGCGTTATTGATATTTACATGCCCGATTTCAAGTTCTGGGATCCGGATATTGCAGATAAAGGATGTGATGCAAAGGATTATCCGGAGTTTGCCCG
>JAHJQU010000434.1 GCA_018819005.1 Pseudomonadota bacterium
CTTCCGCAAAGTGAATCCTCTCGTCAGGCATTTTGCTGCGTATCAAATCCAGCTCTTTTCCATAAATCGGGGAGAGTTGGGCGCTGAATATCTCCCTATAGTCCGGCATTGCGACATGGATATCGGCTCCCTGATCAAATAGGGCGCTTATCAAAGCAGCAGAAACATCGGCAAGCCCGCCGGCTTTTGCGGTGAGAAGATTTGCAATGTTGCCCATCCCCTCGGGAAGATAAGTAACCTCGGGGGTTACAATAAGTATCCGGGGGTTTCTTTTTGAAATTTTTGTCATTTGTGGCACCTCTTACCCGGACCGGCGTATTTAAAAGATTTAAGCCCAGGTCAGCAGTTCAGGAGTGTTTTTTATCCAGCCATCACCTTTTGGTGTTGCTCTGGCTGTAAAACCGAATCTTCCTGAAACGCTGCATGCGACATCACATCCGTAAACATACCGGCCATTGCCTAAATCCTCCTGTGCTTTCATTGACACATAACCGCCCGTTGTAAGTGAATCGACAGATTTCATCTTGCCGAAGTAAAGCTGAACTTCAACCTCTTCCGGTTTAATTTCTCCCAGAAAAACTTCGGATGTCACATTGAAGGTGTCACCCACCCGGAAGTGGCCTGTTTTTTTTCTGACAGGAGGATCCAGCTTTATAAATTTCCAGAGAGAACGCAGCCTCTCACGCTGAAGAGTCAGCGACTTAGCTTCTGCTAGGTTGTCTGATATGAGTTCGAGCAGGCGGTTTCCGGATGGTACATAAAACTGATCATTGTATTTTGAAACCATAACATGGCTGCAAAAATGTTGCATTACCATTTTTATGGATGCTTTCATTTTAGCAACCCACAATCGGGGGGCATCCCCGTTTTTTCTGTCGTAAAAACAAGGGATTACTTCTTCTGAAAGAACATTGTACAAAGCCTGGCTTTCAACAGCATCCTGATAATCCGGATCAGCGAACTCTTCACCTTTGCCTATTTTCCAACCTCTCTCTTCGGAATACCCTTCGCACCACCATCCGTCCAATATGCTTACATTTATTGCACCGTTGATTGCCGCCTTAATTCCGGATGTGCCACACGCTTCAAAAGGGCGCCTCGGGGTGTTCAGCCAGACATCGGCACCCTGAACAAGCATTCTTGCAATACTTATATCGTAATCTTCCAGGAAAATCAAACGGTGCCGGATACTTGACCTTTTGGCAAACTGAATGACTTTTTTAATAAGATCTTTTCCCTCCTGGTCTTTTGGATGGGCTTTCCCCGCAAAAATAATTTGGATCGGTTGGGTTTTAGAAGTAAGAAGTGATTCAAGCCGTTCGGGATCCATAAACAAAAGATGCGATCTTTTGTAGGTTGCAAATCGCCGGGCAAAGACAATTGTAAGGGCATCCTGATCCAGAACAGATTCTATGTCGCTCATAATCGTTGTCGGAGTATTTCTCCGCCCATACTGTTTTACCATGATTTCCCGGCAGGTACGTATCAGTCTTGAACGGTTCATTTCATGAATGCGCCATAGCTCTTCATCATAGATCCCGTCGATACGGTTCATGATAGAAGGATTCCAGGGGTGTTGGCTCCATCCGGGACCAAGGTACCGGTCAAAAAGAAGGGACAGTTCATATGAAATCCAGGAAGGAACATGCGCGCCGTTTGTTACGTGTGCTATAGGTATTTCATCAACAGGCCTGTCCGGCCAGATATGTGCCCACATTTTCCGGGCGACAGATCCGTGAAGTTGGCTTACTCCATTGCAGAACTGGGACATTCGCAGACCCAGTACAAACATGGAAAATTGGCCGTCGGCGTCTTTCCAAAACGGCTGCCCCCAGGACAAAATCTCTTTTTCGCTGATACCAAGCTTCTCTGTCAGAGGAGCAATATAGGGCCTTACAAGATCTGCCGGAAAGACATCATGTCCTGCAACAACAGGAGTATGTGTTGTAAAAACTGATGTGCGCGGGGCAATTTCCAGAGCCGTTTTCAAGTCGGTATTAAAGCGGGCAAGGATCTGGGCAAGACGCTCAAGACTGGAAAAAGCCGAATGGCCCTCATTCATATGAATAACGGATGGAAATATACCCATAGAAGCAAGGGCCTGCATGCCGCCTATACCAAGAAGTGCTTCCTGGGCCAATCGTTTGTTCTGGTCGGCAGGATATAAATTGTCTGTAATTCCTCTGATCTCAGGAGAATTTTCGGGCAAATTCGTGTCGAGTAATAAAAGAGAGATTCGCCCTACCAGTATTTTCCAAACCTGCGCGTGAATTTCCCCGTCTGGTCCGGCGATGGATATGTATAATTCCTTTCCATCGGCACCAAGGGCTCTTTCAATTGGAATAGTGTAAAGATCTGTCTCGGGATATTCTTCCTGCTGCATCCCGTCAAGGGTAAGATACTGCCTGAAATATCCCTGCCTGTAAAGAAGGCTTACTCCTGTTATCGGAAGCATGAGGTCGGAAGCAGCTTTTAAATGATCCCCTGCAAGGACACCAAGACCGCCTGCAAAGAGAGGAAGGCTTTCGTGAATTCCGAATTCCATTGAAACATATGCAATGGTTCCGTCAGGCTCAAGGGGAGAATCGGTAAGTTTTGGTTTTGAAAGAACACTGTTTTCATAAAGTTCCTTGACCCGCTTCTGGTGAGCCAGAAAGCCCTCGTCAACGGTAAGTTCTTGTAGGCGAGAAGCCGAAACCAAAGTTGAAAAAACAATGGGATTCTGTCCGGACACTCTCCATAGTTTCGGATCTATCCTCCTGTAAAGCTCCTTGGCGTCATGATGCCAGCTCCACCATAGATTGCGGGACAGTTCATCCAGAAAAGAGAGGGGGGCCGGTATCGAGGGAAATACTTGAAATGGTTGTAAGTGTTTCATTTTATAAGATCCTTGAAAATAAAATTAAGATATTATTATCCCGGTTTATTAAGTTTTATCCATACACGTAAAGCCTCGCTTGCGCCCCAGGCCTGAGCATCGCAGCCTCTTGATTTGTGTGGATAGTCTCCATCAAGAATTTCCGGGATATGACCGGTACACCCATAGCTTATAAGCTCTGAGACAGAAGAAAGCAAGGAAAGGGCGGTATCTTTTCCATAAGGGCGATAAGCATTAACCCGCGCCTCACAAAAACTGGGAAAAAGCCATGTCCATGCTGTGCCGTTATGATAAGCCGGTTTACGCCTGGTATCTTCATCCCCTGCATATGTTCCCCAATAAGGATTGAGTGGATCATTCAAAGGGGCGCCATAATGTTTAATTTCGAGAGGACGGGAAACCGGCCTGTCCGCAAGGCTTCTGATGGCGCCGGGAACCAGCAGTTCTTCACATGAAGAAAGGATTCTTCGGCAAAGCTGTAAATCTGTTACTGTGCCAAGAGTTATTGCAAGAAGCTGATTCGGTCTCAATGAATCGTCCGGCTCGGCTTTTATTGCGGGAACTCCGGGACGGGCATACAGGCAGTCCGAAAGATAACCCGCTCTGACCGGAAAGAGGGAAGAAACCGATTTTTGTACTTTTAATGCCAGATTTTTCCAATTGCCTTGCAAGCCTGTAATATCAACCTCAGAAAGAAAAAGAAGAGCTTTGTACCAGAGGGACTGAATTTCAACCGGATACCCTTCACGGGGTGTGCATGCCGGGTAGTTGGTATCCATCCACGTAAAATGCGCCGGACTGAAAATAAGACCGGAATCGGCATCCATGTGAATTCCGTTCGGCGTGCCTTTTATCAGCCTGACAGCCAATGAAATAAGTATTTGGCGAATAAGCCTGCCGTTTAATTCCTGATCGAGGAAAGAATCTGTTTCTTCTGCCAGGATTAAGTCGGAGCAGGCCAGAAAAAGCCACAAAGGGGCATCGGACGTGTCTCTGTTTCCCGCATCATTTCCGGCTATCATATTGGGGATTGTTCCGTCTTTTTCGAACCGGAGAAACTGTTTTATTATAAGTTCAGCCTCCTTGTGTTTTCCTGCGGCAATCATTCCCCTTACAAAGATAAGGGAATCACGCCCCCAGTCAAGGAACCAAGGATATCCTGCAATTATTGATTTGTAAACCCCTCTTTTGACGATGTAGTGGTCAAGCGCCTTTGTTAAAGCTTCTTCCATTTTCGGCGAAGAAGCCTGTTTGGCAGAGGATAAACTCTTTGTTTTGGCAGGAGCCGGGCAACGATGTTTCTTTGCTTTTAAATCAAGAACACAGGCAGACAGGGAGGCTTCCTCTCCTCCCATTAAAAAGGTATAGAAATAACCGGGGCTAAAGATATCCGAGTTGGGATCGAGACCACGCTCTTCTTCGAGCGGCCTGTGTACCATATATTTACATTCGGATTCTGATACAAAGCACCCTTTCGATAAATTGACGGAAAGCTTGTGCTCACCTGATGGCGCAAATGTAAAACCGTCTGATCTCACCGAAACAGCTCCCGGCCAGGATTGCTCCGGCCCCTGATAGGCTTTGGTTGTTTCATGAAAGCTGCGGTATTCAATATCGGGCCTCAGTATCAGCTTTATTTTCTTATTGTC
>JAHJQU010000435.1 GCA_018819005.1 Pseudomonadota bacterium
ATTCCGGATCAAAATGGCTTGAAACCGCAGTTTTGCTTTCGGAAGAGCATTTAAAATTATTTTATGATGCAGAATACGGCGGCTTCTTTATGACAGGCCCTGAACATGATAAACATCTAATATTGAGGGTAAAAGATGATTTGGACAGCGTTATCCCATCCCCGGGCTCTGTTGCAATCCTGAACCTTTTGCGCCTGTCGAGGATAACGGGAAGGCTCGATTTTGCCCAGGCCGCTGAAAAAACCATTGAAGCGGTTTTATCCGGAGATGCTTTTCATCCTGCTTCTTTTCCTCATATGCTTGCCGGACTTTGTCAAATGGAGGCGGGAGAGATCAGGAAAGAGCAGGAAATGAAAATACAGTTGTAAAATTATTGTTGAATACATGTAAGGAATATAATACCTAATGGTTTCATGAGCATAATTGGACTTTTTATGAAGCCGTCAAATTTTATGAAAGGATACTCACATGGCTCCTGTCAAAGTATTTTCACTAAGCACATGCGGTCACTGCAAATCCACAAAGAAACTCCTTAATGATTGCACAGTGCAATACGATTTTGTTGATGTAGACCTTTTACAGGGAGAAGAAAGGAATGCAATCCTTGAAGAAGTAAAGAAATTTAATCCTAACTGCTCATTCCCTACCGTTATAATAGGCGATAAGGTAATAGTCGGTTATAAAGAAAAAGAGATCAAGGAGGCGCTGGGTATATAATGGAGGCTCAGGCACTTTATGAAATGTTGAGAAAAGTCCAGGAACCGAAGGGCTATTATTTCAATAATGAAAAGGAAAGAGTTCTGGAGCTGCTTGAAGCCCTTTGTTTTAACAAGGAGCGGTATGGCTATATGGCATGTCCGTGCAGGCTGGCATCCGGAAAAAGAAAAAATGATGAAGATATCATATGCCCCTGTGTATACAGGGTTCAGGATGTAATAGAATACGGGAGCTGTTACTGCAATCTGTATGTTTCAAAAGAATGGAACGATGGTAAAATAGCTCATGAGTATGTCCCTGAAAGAAGGCCGGTTTCAAGAATGATCTTTTGATGACTTTTTAACGAAGACGCCTTCTTTTACAGATTCGTAAAAAATCGAAATTAAGACGGCAAAGTAAAAAGCTCATTACGCAAGGCGCACGAATCTTGAGGAATGAAGCGTAGTTGCTGGTACGCTGCAATGACGAAAGATGAAGTGCAATCCGCCTAGGCGGACAGAATGACTTTTTGCGAAGCCGTCACCTTTGACGGATATTTTTTGTGCTTATACCCCACAGGAAATATTTGATCAAGCTGAAGCCGAACTTCAGCAGTTCCGCGTCATTATGCTTTATCTTTGTCAATATTTCTGGTTTTATTCTGTAACGCTTCAGAAAAGTGCTCGCAAATATGAAATCCCGGAACCTGTCAATATTATACGCCGCCATAAAAGCCATTTTTGCCTTCGGTCCTTCCGGCCCTTCATTTCCCCAAGGATTGTTTTGAAACAGGTTTACAATTCCGGCCCACATGGCTGTCATTTTATTATATAATGTTGCTTCCTGATCTTTTGCCCATGATGCTGTTGTCCATTGCCTGCTTTCGTTCTGACCGAGACAAAAATCAGGAGGTCTGAAAAAATATACAGGAGAGGTGTTTCCTTTTTCAACATCATAATAAATGCCCTGTTCAACCGGGAATGTCCTGCATGTGTCAGGGCGGTCTGAATAAACGGAACAACCTGTTTCAGTCAAAAAAGGACACTCTTTTTCAAGGCTTTCGGACATGCGGAGGAGTACCTCAGGGAAATGTTTTGAAGGACGCATAACGACATCTGTATGTTTATCGAGAAAATCATCTGAAGATATTCCAAGTTTTTTTCTTAATCTCAATACATCGTAGGGGTACAGAAAAAGATTTATATTGCGGCAGCATTTGTTAAAACAGGCAAGACTGCTGTGGCACTGGAAAGAAAAAACCTCTCCTTCTTTAAGTACTCCGGCAGGCATGCTTTCAATATTATCGACATCAATATATTTCATAATGAAATTTTCTTTATTAAGTCTCAGCCTCTTTCATGGCAAGGTCCCGGTAGGAATGATTCACTCCTCGATAACCTGCCTGATCTTTTCGGTCAACGCATTGATCGTAAACGGTTTTTGCAGAAATGCCGTGCCTTTCTCGATTATCCCCTTGTGGGCGATAATATCGGCCGTGTATCCGGACATGAAAATCGTCTTTATCTCCGGATACAGAGGCGCGAGAGCCTCTTTGAGCTCCCACCCGTTCATTCCAGGCATTACAACGTCCGTAACCAGCAGATGGATCGGATTGTTATACTCACGCGCAATAGTCATTGCTTCTTCCGGAGATTCGGCCGAAAGAACATTGTAACCTTGCTCCTCCAGGATCGTAACAGCAAGTTCAAGAAGCATTTTTTCATCCTCAACAACCAGCACTGTCTCGGTACCCCCGGGAGATAACTGTTCCTGCACTACCTCTTCAGTTTCAGCCTGACCCTGACACCAGGGCAGATATATTTTAAAAGTCGTGCCGTGGCCGGGCTTGCTGTAAACATTGATAAATCCGCTGTTTTGTTTTACGATACCATAGACCATGGCAAGCCCCAAACCGGTGCCCTTTCCTACCTCCTTGGGTTGTAAAAAACGGCTCAAAGATGTGTGAAAGAGTCTCTTCGTTCATTCCTGATCCTGAATCGCTGATAGTCAGCAGAGCATATTTTCCGGGCACAAAGCCCGGATTAACCCTGCAATAAGCCTCATCGAGCACCGTGTTTCCTATTTCGATGGTTACCCTCCCTACCCCTTCTATGGCGTCCCTGGCATTGACCAGAAGATTGGCCAGGATCTGGTCGATCTGAGCCGGATCCATCTTCACCGGCCATGGATCAAACCCCGGTTTCCATACCAGTTCGATGTCCTCGCCGATTACCCGGTTCAGCATTCCAAGCATGCTTGCCACCGTTTTATTCAAATCCATCACCTTGGGGCTCACAGTCTGCTTGCGGGCAAAGGCCAGGAGTTGCCTGGTCAAGTCAGCGGCCCGCTGTGCGGCCTGATTTATCTGGAGCAGGTCTGCATCGGGGGCTGTGCCCTGTTGGATCTTCATCATGGCCAGTTCCGCATATCCCATGATTGACTGAAGCATGTTGTTAAAATCGTGCGCTACCCCTCCTGCCAGACGGCCCACAGACTCCATCTTCTGGGCCTGGCGGAGCTGATCCTCCAGGGCCACTCTCCCGGTGATATCCTCGAAGGAAA
>JAHJQU010000068.1 GCA_018819005.1 Pseudomonadota bacterium
CCCAGAATACTGATCCGGTCGAACAACGGATACAAATTCAGTGAGATGCCTGAGGCGGACTGGTGCTGCGGCATGGGGGGAAGTTTTAATTTGCAGTATTATGAAATTTCGGCTGACATCGGAAAAAGAAAAATCGGGAATATAAAAACCGCCGACGCCGGTGTTGTTGCTACGGGCTGCCCGGCATGCATGATCCAGATATCCGACATGCTGTCAAAGGCAAACGAAAGAATAGCGGTTAAACATCCGGTTGAAATCTATGCGGAGTCTCTGAAAAAGAAATAAGCTTTTTTCATCCGAGAAGTTTTTCGAAAAAATCATTCCCCTTGTCGTCAACTATTATAAATGCCGGAAAGTCTTTTATGGTAATCATGAAGATAGCTTCCATACCAAGTTCAGGATATTCAACTGTTTCGATTTTAGATATACATTCCTTCCCGAGCCTTGCTGCCGGGCCTCCTATCGAACCCAGATAAAAGCCTCCATATTTTTTACATGAGTCGGTTACAATTTTAGACCGGTTTCCCTTTGCAAGCATGACCATTGAGGCGCCATTTTTCTGGAATTCAGGCACATAAGAATCCATTCGTCCCGCCGTTGTCGGTCCGAAGGAGCCTGAAGGATATCCTTCGGGTGTTTTTGCCGGTCCCGCATAGTAAATGATATGATCCCTGAAATACTGCGGGATGCCTTCTCCTTTATCGAGGCGTTCCTTTAATTTTGCATGGGCAATATCTCTCGCAACAATAATTTTTCCTGAAAGAAGGAGCCTTGTTGCAACAGGATATTTTGTCAGTATGCTCCTTATTTCATCCATGGGCCTTTCAAGATCGATTGAAACTGAGCCTGCTTCGGATTCCTTTGCCTGCGGAAGATATTTTGAGGGGTCTTTTTCGAGTTTTTCAAGAAAGATTCCTTCTTTTGTGATTTTTGCCTTTATGTTCCTGTCCGCGCTGCAGCTTACGCCAAGCCCGATCGGGCACGAGGCTCCATGCCTCGGGAGGCGGATCACCCTTGTGTCGAGGCAGAAATATTTTCCGCCGAACTGGGCGCCGATACCAAGTTCACGGGATATTGTTAACAGTTTATCTTCAAGCTCAATATCTCTGAAAGCATGCCCCGTAACATCTCCTTTTGTTGGAAGAGAATCAAGATAACGTGCTGTGGCAAGTTTGAGGGTTTTCAAGTTAAACTCGGCCGAAGTGCCTCCAATAACGAAAGCGAGATGGTATGGAGGGCAGGCGGCAGTTCCCAGGGTCTTTATTTTAGCTTTCATGAAATCAAGGAGTTTTTCAGGAGTCAGTATTGCTTTTGTCTCCTGGAAAAGAAAAGTCTTGTTTGCCGAACCGCCGCCTTTGGCTATAAACAGAAACTTGTAAGAATCGCCTTCCGTGGCATATAGCTCTATCTGGGCAGGGAGATTGCAGCCCGTGTTTATTTCATCAAACATTGTAAGAGGGGCATTCTGCGAGTACCGGAGATTGTTTTTTACGTAAGCATTGAAAATACCCTTTGAAATCGCTTCTTCATCTGAAAAACCGGTCCAGACCTGCTGGCCTTTTTTCCCTGATACAATGGCTGTCCCGGTATCCTGGCACATGGGGAAAATACCTTCGGCTGAAATAACCGCATTTTTTATCATTTCAAGAGCAACATACTTGTCGTTTTCGGAAGCTTCAGGATCTTCAAATATACCCGAAAGCTGTTTCAGATGAGATGCTCTCAAAAGATGGGATACATCTTTAAATGCTTCTTCAGCAAGGAATGTAAGCCCTTCCGGCGCAATTTTTACAACTGTTTTTCCGTCAAAATCGGAAGTCGCAACAAACTTGTTCGTAAGCAGCTTGTATTCGGTCGTATCTATCCCCAGAGGAAACATGTCCTTATATTTAAAATCCGCCATTTGCTTTATCTCCCGATTAAAATCCGTTTATTTGTTCCAGAGGTCACAGATTTAATGGTACGATCTCTTTCTGTCAAGGAATTTCGATTGTTTTGCAGTGACTGCGCATGCAGGTATCTTTTTACGCAATGGAGAGTTAAACAGGTTCGATTTTATAGTCCGATATTATTTGTTATTGATTTCCGTTGCAACAATCAATATTTTTAATACATTGAAAATTGAAGATTCCCCGCATCAAGCAGAAGAGAATACGCTTGCTGTTTCGGTTCAAGAATTTTAGTAAGGAGGTTGTCATATTGCTCCGGCTTTAATAATGATGCAAGTTTGGATGGCGTCGATGGTGATGCAGATCGTTTCAACTATAAAATTAGGATGCGATGATGGAAAAATGCGGAATACTATTTTACCCAATTATCGATCTTTAAATTCGGTATCCGGATAAACTCTTTTTCATTGCTGGTGACCAGAGTGCAGTCGATTGAAAGTGCGTGGGCTGCGATCAGCATATCAAGAGAACCGATAGGCGTACCCAGTTTTTCTAAATAGGCCCTGAGATCGCCATAATATTGAGCAGATTCATCACCATAGGGTAATATTTTCAGTGGTGCAATAAACTGCATCAAAGCCATTTGATTCTGTTCAGGCTTTGAACTTTTTGAAACACCATATAAAAGTTCACTCAGCGTGATCGACGAGATGCCGATTTGAAAAATCTCAATCTGCTTAAAACGTTCTATAACATTGAGTGGTTTTCGTTTAATGATATAAATGCAGGTGTTCGTATCGAGCATGAATTTCATCAGAATTTTTCCCGGGGATCCTGATCAGGTTGATCTCTGCTATCCATAAAGTCATCGGTAAACTGGTCAAGACAATTGACTAATGGTGACCAAGGATCATCTTTCGGCAAAAGAACAACCATCTTGCCGATTTTTTTAATAAAAACATCACTCCCGGAGAATCTGAAATCTTTTGGCAACCTTATAGCCTGGCTTCGACCATTAATGAATATTTTTGCAGTTTGCATGACACACCTCCGATTTTTATTGATATACATCATGGTATATATTATTGGATGTGAAATGTCAAGAAATGGAAAGGCTGACATATTGTTAGAATCATTCAGTTAACCCGACGCCAAAAAAGCCGGCGCCGTTTACTTCAACCATTTATACAGAATAACTGACTCTTCGCTGTTTTGTATGGGTAAACAGTTGCTGTAAATGTTCTCGATATAACGCATTGATTAACAAAAGTTTTTTGACAGGATTTACATGATGGACAGGATGTTGCCTGCCGGCCGGAAGCGGATCAGACAATAAGCCATCGCTTGTGGCGAGGAGGGCAATCCGGTGGAGAAAGGAGATGTAACTCACAAAGTTATAGGTTGGGCTTACTAGGTTCAGCGAAGCTGATATGTGTTTCAGGCCGCTCTTCCGGAGCGGTCTGATGCAGTTGATCCGTCAAATCCTGTAAATCCTGTCAGATAAGTTTTTGTGTTGTGGCGCCGAGTTTATCGAATTGCATTTAAGAGTAAGGGGCTACCCACAAGAAACAGCGAGGAACCGAATAACTGACGACGATGGAGAATGTGAATCATGCTGGTTAACATTCAGTACAACAACAAGCACATTGAGATACGAGTGCCCGACGATGCAACTATATACCGCACCTCTTACAGGGAACCGGAAAACGATGCCCGTAAACTTGTTCAAAATGCCATAAGAAATCCCGTCAAAATCCCTCCTTTATCAGAAACGCTGAGAAAATCAGGTGTACGGTCTGTGGTCATTGTGGTCTCAGACATAACAAGACCGATCCCGTATGCCGATTTTCTCGATACTGTGCTTGAAGAGATTGAGGATGCGGGAGTGCCGAGAGATAACATAATCATCCTTATTGCCATGGGTATGCACCGGCCGAGTACGGCCGCAGAACGGGAGTACATGTTTGGGCCGGAAGTATGTGAACGATATCGCATCATGGATCACCGGGCAGACAAACCCGATGAGCTTGTGACGATCAAGGGAACAAGCAAGGCGGGGCGTCCGATAGAACTGAATCGCTGTTTTGTAGAAGCAGATTTCCGCATAGTAACAGGGCTGGTGGAACCACACTTCATGGCTGGCTTCTCCGGCGGCCGAAAGTCGATATGCCCTGGGTTATGTTCCCTGGAAACGGTAAAGGCTCTTCACAGCTTCACATTTTTGAATGATCCCTCTGCCAGAAATGGAAATCTTGAAGAAAATCCGCTTCATTACGAATCCCTTTCGGTTGCCCGGAAAGCTGACGCGGGTTTCTGCATCAATCTCGTGGTGGACAGAAAACACCGGGTCGTAGAAGCTGTTGCGGGCGACCTGGAAGCATCCCATAAGATAGCCTGCAAGCTTGTGAATAAATTCGTGTGCCCTCCGGTGGAACAGGAAAAGGACATAGTTCTCACCTCCAGCGGAGGATATCCGCTGGATGCTACTTTCTACCAATGCGTAAAGGGAATGGTCTCCTGTCTTCCGACAGTAAAAAGAGGGGGTGTTGTTGTTTCAATCGGAAGTTGTTCGGAAGGCATAGGAAGCAGCGAGTATCAGAATATCATGTACGAATATTCAGGCAGATGGAGGGAGTTTCTGGGTCACATCCGGAGCAACGATAATATAATAAAGGACCAGTGGCAATTCCAGATGCAAACCAAAATTCTGCAGCATGTTGGTGACAACAATCTGATCTTTGTAACCGACGGCCTCAGCGCGTCGGAGTTGACCAGGCTTAATGTCAACGGCATTCATGCATC
>JAHJQU010000436.1 GCA_018819005.1 Pseudomonadota bacterium
GGCCGGAGTGGCCCACGAGATCAATAATCCCCTGGCCATCATTCTGACTGAAAGCCAGGTCATGAGGGACACGATCTCGGAGACATCCAGCCTTAACGATGACGTCAAAACCGAATTGATCGCCTCTCTGTCTCAGACGGACTCCCAGGTCAATCGTTGCAGTCTCATCACCCAGAACCTCCTCAAATATTCACGTCGGAACAAGTCTCAGAGTGATACGGTAAATCTGAATGCTTTCCTTGAAGAGGTGGTCCGGCTTATGGATGGAAAAGCAAAGGGGATGGGGATTCAGTTTGCGCTCAATCTGGAAAAAGATATCCCTTCCTTCCGTTCGGACCCTTCCCTGCTGCAGCAGGTGTTTATAAACCTTATCAACAACGCTGTCGACGCTCATGAAGGGAAACCTTATGGAATGATCAGTATTGGAACCCGAACCGACAGCAGCCGCCATGGAGTGGAGATCACCGTCGGCGATACGGGTTCGGGTATTTCTCCTGAAAACATGGAAAAAATATTTGACCCTTTTTTCACCACGAAGGTTGTGGGAAAGGGAACCGGATTGGGACTTTCAATAACCTACAGCGCAATCAAGGGGTTGGGCGGGGATATTTCGGTTCAAAGTACCATAGGCAAGGGGACTCAGTTCAATATTTTTCTTCCTTTCAGTTCTCCTGGCAACGCTCAGGAAAACAGGGAAGAGGTAATTACCGAGCCCCGATCTTCGATATAAAAATGTGGAGCTAAAAATGGAAAGACCTATCATTCTTCTCGTTGACGATGAGGTGGCTTTTGCCGACAACCTTCTTAAGCTTCTGTCTAAAAGAGGGTATGATGTCATAGTTGTATATAACGGGGCTGATGCCGTCAACATGGTCGGAGAAAAGGAGTTCGACGTCATCATTCTTGATATGAAGATGCCGGGGATGGATGGCATTGCCACATTGAAAGAGATCAGGAAAATTGCGCCTCTTGTGGAAGTAGTCATACTTACAGGTCATGGCTCCGTCGAATCAGGAATCGAGGGCATGCAACTGGGAGCTTTTGACTTTTTGATGAAACCGGTCAGGATCGACGATCTCCAGGAAAAGGTGAGTGAAGCCTACCAGAGAAAACTGATACAGCGGGAAAGGGAATGACTTAAATATCTTAGACGAGTGATACGATATGTCCAATTTAAAACGGATTTTTCTGATTGATGACGAGAGGCTTTTTGTAGAGTCCATGACCAAGGTCCTGCGAAAAAGAGAGATGGTGATCGAATCAACACACAGCGGAGCCGAGGCCATCGATATTCTTTCCACCGAAACGTTCGACGTTATCGTCCTTGATATCAAGATGCCGGGGATTGACGGTGTAACGACCCTGAAAGCAATCCGGGATAAGGGCATTATGACTCCGGTGATCATCTTAACCGGCCATATGGATATCGAACGCGTCACCGAAGTACTGAAAATGGGCGCCATGGAACTTCTTCTCAAACCATGCCCTGTGGAAACGCTTGTTTCCGCTATCGAGAATGCCTATGAAAGAGTGATGTTGGTGAAAGGCATATAACCGGAAAGGTGACGGACAATGGCCACAATCCTTATTGTTGACGACGATCAGCAGTTACAACGGAGCTTTGAAAAGCTTTTATCCGATGAGGTGTATACCATATTGACGGCTTACAGCGGTGAAGAGGGCCTCGCTATAATACGATCGGCCAGAGTAGATCTGGTTATTCTGGATGTAAACCTTCCGGGGATGAACGGCCTGGAGACATTTCGGGACATGCGCAAAATTTCTCCCAAGCTCACGGGGATTATAATGACAGCCTTCAGCACCACCGAGAGGGCGATCGAGGCGATGAAACTGGGGGCCTTTGACTATATCACCAAGCCCTTTGATATCCCAGACATGCTCAACATTATCAATCAGGCAGTGGAGGCAGGTCGCCTTGCGCGCTCCCGCGTGGAGATGGACGTCGTTTCCAAGACAACCTCTTCCGAGATCATCGTCGGGCAGTGCAAGGTCATGCAGGAACTTTACAAAACCATTGGGCGGGTAGCTCCCACCGACGCGACGGTACTCATCCGGGGGGAATCCGGAACGGGAAAAGAACTCGTAGCCCGCGCTCTTTATCAGCACAGTCTCAGAGCAAGCGAACCCTTTCTGGTAATCAACTGCGTAACCATCCCTGAAAACCTGCTGGAAAGCGAGCTTTTCGGATACGAAAAGGGGACCTTCACCGGGGCGCTGACCCGACGCTTCGGGAGAATCGAACAGGCCAACAGGGGAACGATCTTTCTTGATGAAATAGGAGATATGCCGTTAAGTCTGCAACCCAAAATCCTTCGCCTGATAGAGGAGAAGAGTATTTCGCGTCTCGGCGGGCATGAAACCATTCCGGTCAATGTTCGTATTATTGCGGCTACCAACCGGGATCTTGAATCCGCCATCGCGGACGGATCTTTTCGGGAAGATCTCTATTATCGCTTGAAGGTGGTCACCATCCGGCTTCCTTCCCTGCGGGAACGCCCGCAGGATATACCGCGTCTTATCGATCATTTTCTTGCCCGATTTTCCAGGGATATGAACGTGGATAACCCTGGAATGACCCTCGAGGCCAAGGAGATCGTCAGCCATTACAACTGGTCCGGCAACGTCCGTGAACTGTCCAACGCCATACAGAAGGCCCTGATTTTCAGCCGCGGCTGTCCCATTCGTCCGGAAGATATCGCCCATGTCATAGAAAAGAAAAGTGAAGCGCATGAGAGTATCGACGAGGGGTATTTCGAAGAGATAACGCAGCAATGGATCCGCAGGGTTCTCGTTTCGAAGAAATACGGGAACGCGTTTGATTATTTGAATGACCGTTTCTCCAGCACCGTTATGGGGGCAGCACTTGAAATCACCGGAGGCAATAAAAGCATTGCCGCCAAACTCCTGGGTCTTTCCAGACCGACTGTCCAGGCCAAAATCGAAAAATACCGGCTAAAGGTTGAAACCAGCGTGAAAGAGGAAAATCCGTTAAGTTCCGAGTCCCTTCCGGAGGTCGAAGATTCTTCTTTCCATGTTGTAAATAATTCTGGCACCGACCCGGCAAAAGAGGCTCTCATTTCCCGGTAACCGGAAGCGCTCCGCGATTTATCGCCCCGTAAAGAATCCCGGAGAATTGGCGCGTAACAGATTGAATAATTAATAAATACTGTGAAGAAAGCCGCCGCGATCACTGCGGATTACAAATATGACCAAAGAGGGGCGGGCATGGCATATGTTTTGCTTTATCTATTACAACAACATGATCCGAAGGATGAAGGCTCTCGGAGATGACTGACGGATGATCACGCAACACATTATGAACTGGTACTCAAATCCCTTCGGGGTGGCAATATAAAAAACGAA
>JAHJQU010000437.1 GCA_018819005.1 Pseudomonadota bacterium
AAATCAAACTGGTAGATCAATATAAACGCCGGCTCGACTACCTTCGTATTTCCGTTACCGACCGATGCAATATGAAATGCATATATTGCATGACCCATGAAAAAATTTCTAAACTCCCCTGCAAAGAAATTCTGCGTTACGAGGAGATCTTCAGGATAGCCCGGATATTCACCCGTCTTGGTGTGTCAAAAATCAGGATAACAGGGGGAGAGCCGCTTGTAAGGAAAGGCATTTGTGAATTTCTGGACGGATTGAGCAGCCTGGAAGGTCTTTCTGACCTCTCCATCACGACAAACGGTGTTTTTCTGAAAGAAAAGATAAGGAAGATCAAATCTGCAGGCATCAGGCGCCTGAATATCAGCATGGACACCCTTAATAAAGATAAATTCAAAAAAATTACAGGGATAGATGCTTTAAATGAGGTATGGGAAAGCGTAATGCTGGCGCTTGATATGGGGTTTCATCCGGTAAAAATCAATGTGGTTGCATTAAACGGCATAAATGACGATGAACTGGCTGATTTCGCCAGGTTGTCATTATCTTATCCCTTACATATCAGATTCATTGAATATATGCCTATAGGCACATCTCAGATAAAGTTCAGGCAGCTTCTTGCTCCTGAAATAAAAAACCGCATCAGTTCCATAGGCCGTCTGGATCCCGTTGAAAACATATCATCAGATGGCCCTGCCAAACGTTACAGGTTCGAAAACGCAAAAGGCGAAATCGGTTTCATAAGACCGATAAGCGAGCATTTTTGCAGCAGTTGTAACAGACTCAGATTAACGGCAAACGGGAATTTAAAGACCTGCCTCTTATCGGACAACGAGACAGACCTTAAAAGCCCGCTTAGAAAAGGATGTTCCGACAGTGAACTGGCCGAAATTATTCATAAGGCGGTTTACAATAAACCTTTTGAACACCCCCTTGTTGCAAATAATGAAGGTATGATTTCAGGCCGGATGTCTGCAATAGGGGGCTGAAAGTAGTCTGCTCACTTCCGGCTTTTATAGAAGTTTTATTAACTGGTGTCTATCCAGAAACAAAGTTTGAACATGTTTGCGTTTCCAATTCGGAAATAGGCGGTTTTGGGCAAGCTTAAGGAAATCAAGGGATTGTGCGGAAACATACGTATAGTATGTCGCACAAGAAATCCCGCGGATTGACGCCGAGATCGCACAAAAGAGCCATTTACGAATGAAAACTAACTGGGGTAGAGAAAAGGAGGGAAAGTCTATGAATGTAACAAGAAGAAGGTTTATCCAGATTTCCGGCGCAACTGCTGCCGGAATCGCCGTCAGCGGCATGGGACTTGACCTGTCTCCGGTCAAAGCCTACGCACTGACGCTTAAAACCAAAGATGCAAAGGAGACAACCACGATATGCTGCTATTGCGCTGTAGGGTGCGGTGCTATCGTGCACACAGGCAAAGACAAGGGCCGCGTCATAAACATTGAAGGTGACCCGGATCATGTTATCAACCGCGGCGCCCTATGTTCAAAAGGTTCCGCACTCTCTCAGCTCGCCGAAAACACGAACAGGCTTACCGAGCCGATGTACAGGGCTCCCGGTTCGAATGCGTGGAAAAAGGTATCCTGGGATTGGACTCTTGCCGAAATCACGAAAAGAATCAAGGCGACAAGGGAAGCCACTTTCACACTGAAAAATGCCAAAGGCGAAACCGTAAACCGTACAGAAGGCATTGCATCAGTCGGAAGCGCGGCCTTGGACAACGAGGAATGCTGGACTTACCAGGCATTGATGAGATCCCTCGGACTTGTCTATATCGAACACCAGGCGCGTATCTGACACAGCGCAACTGTTGCGGCTCTGGCAGAGTCGTTCGGACGCGGTGCAATGACAAACCACTGGATCGATTTAAAGAACAGCGACTGCATACTTATCATGGGAAGCAATGCTGCTGAAAACCATCCCATTTCATTTAAGTATGTCACAATGGCGCAGCAAAGCGGCGGAAAAGTCATAAGTGTAGACCCCAGATTCACAAGGACTTCTTCAAAAGCCGACATTTATGCGCCTCTCCGTTCAGGTACGGACATTGCTTTTTTAGGAGGCATGATCAAGTATATCTTCGAGAATAACCTGTACAACGAGGAATACGTTGTAAACTATACAAATGCTTCTTTCATTGTAAACAAGGATTTTGCTTTCAATGACGGACTTTTTTCAGGCTTTGATCCCCTGAAAAAGAGCTATAACAAAAGCACCTGGACATTCGATAATGATGAAAACGGAGTTCCTAAAAGAGATGTAACTCTCAAAGATCCACGCTGTGTTATGAATATTCTGAAAAATCATTACAGCGGGTACGATCTCAAGCTTGTTTCCAGAATAACCGGAACTTCTGAAGCGGATCTTCTGGAAGTTTACAAAACGTATGCCGCAACCGGAGCAAGGGGAAAAGCGGGAACGATCATGTACGCTATGGGCTGGACACAACATACGGTCGGCGTTCAGAACATACGTACAATGTCAATAATCCAGCTTCTGCTGGGCAACATGGGTGTTGCGGGAGGAGGGGTTAACGCTCTTCGCGGCGAATCTAACGTGCAGGGTTCTACAGACCACGCTCTTTTGTTCCACATCCTGCCGGGTTATTTAAAAATGCCCTCTTCGCCGATCCAGACATTGGCCGAGTACAACAAGCTTTTCACTCCTGTAAGCAAGAATCCCTTAAGCGGAAACTGGTGGCAGAATTATCCCAAATATTCTGTAAGTCTTCTTAAATCATATTTTGGTGAAAATGCCACAAAGGATAACGAGTTCGGCTACAGCCTGCTCCCGAAGACCGAAGCCGGCAAAACGTATACCTGGCTCGATATTTTCGATGACATGTATAAAGGCACTATAAAAGGATTCTTCGCCTGGGGTATGAATCCGGCATGCAGCGGATCAAATGCCGGAAAAGTACGAAAGGCACTGGCAAAGCTTGAAACGAAACAGGCTCTTTCTGGAAAGGCCCCGGAATGAAACCCTCCAAAATAAAGACGGAGGTGTTCATGCTCCCCGCGGCGGTTTCAGTTGAAAAAGAGGGAAGCATAACAAACAGCGGACGCTGGATGCAGTGGCGCTATGCCGGCCCGAAACCAATGGGAAACAGCAGGCCGGACGGTGACATCATGATGGAACTCGGCAACATGCTGAAGGAAGCCTATAAAAAAGACAGCGGCCAGTTCCCGGATGCCATACTCAACTTAAAGTGGGATTATATGACAGACGGCAAGTTTGATTCCCACAAGGTGGCAAAGGAGATCAACGGCTACTTCTGTGAAGATGCCACGGTCAGCAACAAGTCTTTCAAAAAGGGGGACCTTGTTCCGAATTTTACATTCCTGCAGGCTGACGGCAAAACATCTTCCGGAAACTGGTTATTTTGCGGCAGCTATACAGGCGATGGGAACATGGCCGCAAGGCGCGGACAGGAAGATGCGCCGAACAATATCGGGCTTTTTCCGAAATTTGCTTGGTCATGGCCCGTAAACAGAAGAATTATTTATAACCGCGCTTCTGTTGATCTGAAGGGGCAGCCCTACGATGAAAAAAGATGGGTTATTAAATTCGACGGAGAGGTCAAAGACGGAAAGTATACCACATCCAAATGGACAGGTGATGTTCCCGATGGCGGCTGGTATGCTCTCCAGAACCCGGATGGAACCGAAAGAAGCGACGGGAAACTTGCCTTTATCATGCAAAAAGAGGGGTATGCTCAGACCTTCGGTCCCGGTCTGGCAGACGGACCGTTGCCGGAACATTATGAACCCCTGGAATGTCCTGTCGAGAAGAATTTCATGAGTTCTCAGCGCATGAATCCGACAGCTCCTGTTTACGGCACGGATGCGGATCTTTACGCAAC